>JANWYZ010000100.1 GCA_025054895.1 bacterium
AGCGCAGAATGCAGGAACTGGCGGAACGGCTGGAGGCTAGCGGCTAACCGTTATTGTGGAGTTGATTGCGTCATCAGCGCAGTTTATTCAGACGTTTCGAGAACCAAACTCACACCGTAAGGCGTCAATCATTCGCCTTGTCGTTCTTCGCCTTCGGCTCAGCATGACAGCGCTGGAGGGTCGCGCTCCGTCGCGGCCATGATGGCGGACGCAACAGAGTGCGTCCCTCCAAATGTGTGCAGGCAACCTCTGGAGGGTCGCGCTCCATCGCGACCAACTCATCACGAGATGCTTCGCCTTCGGCTCAGCATGACAGGCAAAAACAGGTACCTGCGCATCTGTTTCGGTGCTTCAAGAATAACTCCCCTCGCGTTCAGCGCGATCCAGCAAAAGATAACTTCGTTGACACCGTAGCCGTCTGTTGGTATGATAAGCGCGGTCAATCTCAGTAAGCAGGAGAAACGCCATGCGAACGGTTGCTTTCTGGCAGCTGGCTGCCGTCAGTACAGTGATGATATGGCTCACCGCCTGCGGAGGCACGCAGGTTAAACGGGGGAGTATTGCAGGAACCGTCACCGACATCAACGAGGACCCCGTGGTGGGCGCGCGCGTATGGGTAGAAGGTGCAGGCGAAACCGTCACCAACATGAACGGCGCGTTTCTGCTGACAGATGTGCCGGAGGGTTTCAAAAATGTACGCGCCAGCGCCCGCATTGGCAGTCAAGACTGGAGCGGTGTCGCTCTGGTGCAGGTCTTTGAGGGTGATATTACCCGCAATGCCAACATCACGTTGTGTCCCACGAATTTGCAGGGTTCCATCGAGGGGTTTGTGCTTGATCCGTATGGCGGTCGAGTAGAGGGTGCGCGAGTGTTTGCCGCAGGCGCCCTGAGTTCCGCCATGGCGGTCACCGATAGAAGCGGTTACTATCGTATCGACGGCTTGCGAGGCGGTTACGATTATCCTGTTGTGGCTTCTGCGCCTGGCTTTTTGAACGACCGCAAAACGGTATCGGTGGTCGCAGGACAGATTACCGCCGCCTCATTCGCGCTGGGAGTGGCATCAGGTGTTGTGCCCTCTACGCCAGACGACCTGGACGCAGTAGCCTGGACGATGCCCCGCGGCGTTACGCGCTCCGCTTCGCCGGAGATGGCAAACGCACTGGAGGCGATAAAACGGCTGATAGACCCCCAACGCGCCCACCGACGCGCCGTTAGCCGCGCGACGCCTCTCGGCTCGCTTATTGAGATTGACCTCACCTGGGACTACGTCGAAGACAACAGGCGGTTAGGATATGGCATCTACCGCGGGCGGTCGGCGAATCCTGCTTCCGTTCCTGACAACGCTATCGCCTTCCTGCGCGACCCGCTCGCCAGCCTGTTCCTCGACCTCGACCTTGAACTGACACCAGCTGTCACCTATTACTACCAGGTGGTAGCAGTGGGCGCAAACTTTAATCCGGATACTGGCGCGGGCACAAGCGCACCCTCCAACAACGCCAGCGCTACGCCCCTCGCCCCCATGAGCACCTTCTCTGAGCCTGCAACGGGCGCAACGGTGCGCACCGCATCGCCTACCCTGCGCTGGGAAAGGTTGAGTGGGGCATCTACCTATCAGGTTCTCCTGTTCGAGGGCTTCCCTGAAATCAACCGCGACCCGCTCTGGCCCGCCGACCTGAACAACCCGGGCAACAGTAAGGTATCTCATCCGAACAACAGCACCGTGTACACCGGTCCGGCGCTGCAGCCGGGACAGACCTACTACTGGGTGGTGGTCGCCTTCTCGGCGGACGGAGCCGCACGTAGCATCAGCCCGCTCTGGAAGTTCACCTACCGACCATGAAGGAGTGGTTTCCTTTGATGAAGTGGTTGCCAGCCTTGCTTTGCCTCTTCGCGACGGCGTTCGCGTGGAGCGCGCCCTACCACAATGTTGTTAATGTGCCTTTCCACACGCGCTCAAACGGTCCACAGGGCGCGCTGGTGATCGACGTTCCCGCGGGCAGCCGCTCTGCTGCAGACTTGCGTCAGCTGGTGCTGAAACAGGCTGTGCCTATTCAACGAGCGCATGTTCAAATGGTTGCGCAGCAGGTGCAACGCTGGAAACAGCGCGGACTATTGCCTCAGAACGCACAGGTAGGCGTAGACCTGCTGGTGGTGCTGCGCAGTGGAGGCAAAATCGTACAGCCGGCGCGCACCCGCTATGGCAACGGCACGCTCTCCTTTACTTTCGAAGGCTGGAACACCGCTCAGGAGGCGTTCCTCCGACAGGTGATTAACACCGCCCTGCCCCTGATTGAGAGCGTGTACGGCAAGCCGGCGCAAAGCGGCGCGGTCAAGGTGGTCAACTACGACCTGCAAATCGGCGACCGCGATGCGGTAGCGGGTGGTATCTTCGTTGCCTCCACCAACGAGATTCTCTTTCCGGTATACAACAGCCAGCACTCGGTTGTTATCAATCTGGTGCATGTGCTTGTACACGCCTTTCACGGACCGCTCATCTTCGACTACGATGCATGGGAGGAAGGCTTTGCGCGGGCGGTGACGATTTTAGTAGCGCACCGCGTGGCGCAGGCAATGGGCATCGCTGACCCAGACGGGTTCTTCAAAACCGACCCGAACTACCACGCCCTGCCCTTCTACGACCTGCTGAACCAGCCCGCGCTGGGAAATAACGTCTTCATTGCCCCCTCGCTGAAGCAACTGCCCATTTCGCCAGGGTGGCTCGGCGGGATGTACTTGCCGCGTATGCAGATGGCAGGCTCTGCATGGCTGAAGGTGTACCTGGAAGACCCCGACTTCTTCAAGAAGTTCAACGCGCAATACTACGCCCAGTACAACCCGAACGAGACAATCAAGCTCAGCGGCGACATCCCGCGCCTGAAAGCGATTGCCGCCAGCGTGCTTGCCAATGGGGGGATGGTGGAAGGCTTGCCCTTTGACCGCTGGTACGAAAGGCAGTACATACTGGATACCAGCGTCTCCTTCGGCAAAAAACTGTATGCGTGGGTGGTTCCCGACCGTCCCGAGGAAGAGGAGAAACCGGGCGTCTCCATCGTGTTGATGCACTACCAGACTACGCCCGACGGCGACGAGATACCCCTGAACGGTGTGTGCTATCCCATCTACTGGGATTACAACCAGCAAAACCGCCTTTTCCTGGGCGCGCAATACGAGCGTATCGACATCGTGGACGGCGAAGGTACAGTGGCTCCACTGTTTATCAACATCGGCGGGAAGCAAAGGGTGCTGATAGACCTGCCGTTGGGAGGGCTGCACCTGCGTATCGCCTTCGCCGCCGGCTACGCTGGCACGAAAGCCAACCCGAATAACCTGTATGGAGCGGTGCTGGGGTTGAACTCTGGCACGGTGCATATCAGCAGCAGCCTCGGCGTGGAAACGAGCGCCACGCTGGCTCAGGGCGGCTTCGGCGTCAAACTACCTGCGCCTGCTTTCGAACAGCTCGCCAGATATACTGTTACCGTCAAGGACAGCAATGGTAACACCGTGGCGACGAGGCAAGTCAACCTCGGTTATCAAGAGGCTGTGCTCACGCTGGAGGTTACCGATAGCGCACAAACGCTGACCCATACCTTCCCTGCCGGTTTGCGCATGATTTCTCTGCCCATCCAGCCCTTTGCATCCGACAACGCCGACGCGCTGGGAGTTCCGCGCAACCAGTTGTTGCTGGCGCACTGGCGACAGGATACACCGGGCAGCAGCAAGTATCTGCTCTACCCCACCGCACCGCCCTTCCGTCCGGGCATTGGCTACTGGGTGAAACTGCGCAGCAACATTATCGCCGATATTCGCGGCGTCACTCCACGTACCGACCAGAACTTCACCATCGCCACCACCTACGGCTGGAACCAGATAGGCAGTCCGTTTACCACTCCGGTGGATGTATCGCAAATCGAGGTGCAATATTTGCTGAACGACCCGGTACCTTTCGCCGCAGCTGTAGACAGAGGCTGGGTCGGCGGTACGGTGTGGCGGTACAACCCCTCCACGAACAGTTACGAGCCTGCGGCCACACTCCAGCCATGGGAGGGCTACTGGCTACGGGTACTGGTAGCAGAGGGAGTAACGCTCACCTTCCCCGCGCCAGCCTCACAGCCGTTCTCGCGCTCGCGCGCCCTGGCTTCCGCAGGTGCAAAACTGGACTGGCAAATCGCGCTGACCGCGCACTCCTTAGAGAGCCGCGCACAGGTACGGGTGGGACAGGCCCCTTCTGCCAGCGACGGCTTTGACCCCGCTTTCGACAGTGAAGCGCCGCCGGAGTTCGGGCAGATGCTGGGCATAGACGTGGCGAACCCCGACTGGGGCGCGGCGGCGGGACGCTATGCGGTGGACGTGCGGCGCAGCGGCGCGCGATCTACATGGAACCTGCAGGTGCGTACCCCCGCCCCAGAGATGGACGTAACGCTCACATGGAGCGACCTGCGTTCCGCGCCGAAGGGGATAGGACTGGTGCTGGTGGATGAGGCTACGGGCAGGCGGTATAACCTGCGCACGGTATCTTCCGTCACCCTGCGCACCGACCAGATGGGCGCACGCAGCTTGCAGCTGGTCGCCGAGCCCCAATCGGGCGGCGTGTTGCGCATCGCTGGTCTACGGGCGCAGCGCACACGCGGAGGAGTCTACTCCATCCAGTACACCCTCTCCGCCGACGCGCAGGTGCAGGCAGAAGTGCTCAGCGCATCGGGCAAACCCGTGCGGATACTGCAGAACGGCGCGCCCTCGCGGGCGGGCGTCCAGTCCGTATCGTGGGATGGGCGCGATACCGGCGGCGTTGCGGTTCCGGCAGGCGCGTACATCCTGCGCGTGCGCGCCCAGACTGAAGACGGAACCTCGTCGCAGGCAATCTTGCCAATGGTGGTCACACGATGAAAACATGTCGCACCGTCATATTTGACCGCGCCCGTAACCAATCGGGGGAGAACGTTTTCGCTACCCTCTCACGAAAGGGCGGCAGAGAGTTCGGTTTCATCATCTTTGTCCTTCTCGCAACGCTTCTCGCCTCATGCGGCGGTGGAGGGGGAGGAGGGGGCGCGGTGACCATTCAGGGTCTGGTCAAGCGATCCGACACGCGCGGTCTACCCGACAACGGTACATCGGTTACTCTCGCAGGCAAAACGGTGCAGGTCGCTGGTGTACGGCAGAACGCCAGTGGGCAAGACTATAACTTCGAGGTGGTAGGAGTACCTTCCACCACCACTGAAGGCAGGATAAACCCACCACAGGGTTCCTCGGACAGTGCGGTCACCTTCCCCCTGCCCCCCCTGCCCAGTAGTGGCACGGTGTACATTGGAGAGGTATACATCGGTCCGGACACTGGCATTGCTCGCGCTACCGGCAGGGTGGTTTCCGCCGAAACGGGGCAACCGGTGCAGGGGGCGAAGGTGACCATCGGCGCGTTCAGCATTCTCACCACTCAAACGGGCAGCTTTGTGTTTGAACGCCTGGTGGCGCAAACCGATAAGGGAACAGTAGAAGCCGCCGGATTTGAGAAGAAGGTGTTCGCGATAGACCCACCGCTTGCCCCGCGCGACAACGACCTGGGTGAGATACGTATCGCTCCACCGGTGAGCAACGAGCCTCCAGGCGGTCCTTACAACCTGCGAGGCACCGTGACGCTGCAAGGAGGAGATAGCCCCGTTGGAACCAGCGTGCAGCTGCTGGATGCCGACACGCAAGCGCAGGTAGACAGTATGGTGGTCACCCAGCCCAGCGGAGAGTTCCACTTTTGGGTTCCGTTGGGCAGGTATATCCTTAAGGCGAGCCGTTCAGGATACACTCCATTCCAGCAGGAGGTCACCCTCACCGCGCAGAATCAACCGTTGACGGTGAACGTGAACCTGACACGCTAAATGGGCGTCCGACGGTACTGTGTTCAGTGGTGGGTGTATAGTATTGGGTGGAGGTGGTCTCTCCGTGCTGTTATTCTGAGCGGATGGAGGGTCGCGCTCCGTCGCGACCACTTCAAACCAGACGGCTCGGCAGGAGCCTTCGCCCTCCAGCCTCTTTGTCATTCTGAGCGTCAGCGAAGAATCTCTGGGAGGCTTCGCCTTCGGCTCAGCATGACAAGAAGACGAGATGCTTCACTTGTACTCAGAATGACAGAAGAGATAAGCTACAGCGTTTGCGCCAACCGCCGAAACCGCGAACCACAGCTCAAAATAAAACAGCTATACCCTCGTAAAAATACGAGTTTTTGTGTGAATTGCATCATCAACTTGACCAAAGTGCGCACAGTTTTTAGAATGAGAACAACACTATTTCTTTGAGAAAGGAAGGGAGGTTCGCATGTTTCGCACTTTACTGGTCGCCCTTTTGTTGCTAGGCACCACTGCACTGGCGACTGCGCAAATTCGGCTGACTGCACGTCCTGTCCCTGCGGGTGTGAACCTGTCGAACAACGGCTTAATCCCGCAGGTAGCTCCCGACTACAGTAACACAACGGGCCCCACAGGCTACTACTACCCGGCTGGAGCGGGAGCCATCGTGGCGGACGACGTACACCGCACCACCAGCCTGCCGATTGCGCAGATTTCGTTCGCCTATTATGCTCCGACAGCAGCGCCCAACGTGACCATGTACATTTACAACAACGTTGGCGACTTTTCCCTGCCCGCCCCGCTGATTGCCTCGTACAACTTGGGCACGTTAGCCGGCTCCGGAGTGTGGGCTTATACTGTTACACTCCCGAGCCCTCTGACTGCGCCGCAGGACCTCTGGATAGGCTTCTCGTTCAGCACCACCGATGCGGGGTTACTTATCTACGACCCACCAACTGTCGGTACCAGCCACAACCTGTTTACCCTCAACAACGCGGGCCCCTACTGGTTCGGCGGTAACCCGCGGGCGAACTTTTACCTGGAGACTGTCCCCGTGCCCGAGCCTGCCAGCCTGCTGGTGCTGAGCAGTGGGATAATGGGGTTGTTTGCTCTACGCCGACGAAGTGCGTAAGAGATTGCACTTTCGGAGAGAGGGTCACGTTTCGCCGTGGCCCTCTTTTTATTCAGGAAGGGATGTAATCTGGATGCGCAGAATAGTTCCCTTGACAGGGAGGGGGTTTCTGGTTATAATGGCGCAAGGCTATTGGCAGCGGTGTTCTGCGCATGAGTGACACGGAACAGGCTGAACCGTACACCCTGCAGTGGAAAGTGCACCTGCTGCGCAAGCAGCCTCGTCGGGCATGGTTGGCAGGCGTAGTAATGCTACATGCGTCGGTTCTGGTTGCGGTAGCCTTCCAGAGCGTGGGAATGGGGTTGCTTGCTCTGGCGCTGTTATGGCTGGCGACCCGTGAGTTCTGGTTGCCAGTGCGCTACTACGTGAACGAGAAGGGCGCAGGAGTGCGCTACCTGGGGGCGATATACGATATCACGTGGGACCGAGTGAAGTATGTTCTGGTTAATGAAGAAGGCGTAAAGCTCAGCCCTTTGCCCTTTGGTTCGCGTTTGGAGCCATTTCGTGGGGTGTTCCTCCGCTTTGCAGACAACAGGGAGCAAGTGCTGGAGGCGATTGCGTTTTGGAGAGAAGGATCGACTACTGGCAAGATGAAGAACTGAGCGATGAAGAGCGCGACGCTATTCTCGAGCGTATCGCACAAGGTATAGTGCATCGCGGCATGTCCGCGCCTGCGGTGTTGTTTCTGGAGATGAACAAACCGCTGTCGTTTGTCGCCAGCCAATCGCTCATTGTGCTAACGCCGTTTCTGGCGCCCTTTGTGGGCATAGATAACGTACACCGTTACAGCCGACTACTGGAGAAGCGAGAGAATGTAGAGAGGCTGATTGAGCGCATCGAGCAGCTGGAACACGAGAAGAGACAGGAGCCTTCAGAACATGCAACACGCCTTTGAGAAGATCTGGCCCGTCTTGATTGTGGAAGTACTTACGGCGGCTATCATTGTGTGGCGTATCCTTTCCGCCCAGCGGGGCAAAGAGCTGTTCATCCGACGCATTCCTGGTTTGAACGCCATCGACGAAGCCATCGGTCGCGCTACCGAAATGGGGCGCCCTGTGCTGATGGTGCCCGGCATCGGCGGTTTCGGCGTCGTCGCCCTGCAGGCGTTAAGTATCTTCAGCTATATCGCCCGCTCTACCGCCAAGTTCGGCAACCGCATTATTATGCCTGTGGCTGACCCAACGGTATACACTGTGGCGGAGGAGGTCATCCGCGACGCCTATCAGGCGGAAGGGCACCCCGAGCGTTTCGACCCAGACTCTATTCGCTTCCTGTCTGACCGTCAGTTCGCGTTCGCTTCGGGGGTAGCGGGCTTGATCCAGCGCGAGAGGATAGCCAGCTCCTTCATGTTCGGCGAGTTCTTCGCCGAGTCGCTTATCTTCGCCGAGACCGGCAACATGGTCGGCGCAATCCAGGTAGCAGGAACAGTACATACCACACAAATTCCGTTCTTCATCGCCGCCTGTGACTATACCATCATCGGCGATGAGTACTACGCCGCGAGCGCATACATCTCGCGCAACCCGACGATGCTGGGCAGCCTGGTCGGGCAGGACTTCGGCAAGCTGCTCATCACGGCGCTGTTCACTGTAGGGATGATTTCGGCGACACTGGCTGCACTGGACGTGCCCGCGTTGAGTGCAGCAGGCAAATGGTTCATAGAACTCTTCCAGATTCGATAGCAGGGGGTACAGGCAAGCGTGTGGGAGCCGATAGCGCGTTTCCTCGGTCCGAAGCCAGTGGAGGTTGTGCCCTACTACGTCGCAGGGGCAGTGATATTCAGTGTTCTGGTCATCGTCCTGCTCATCAACCTGCCTTCGCGGGCGCGTAAGCCGCTGATTGCGATAGTCACTTTCCTCGCGGGTCTGTTTTACGCTACCGAGTTCTTCCTGCCGATAGACGAAGCCACCCAGAAGAACATCTTGACCGACTACCTGGTCCCTGCACGCAAGCTGGGCAGCCTGCTGGCGGGGATGACACTGACGCTGGGGATTCTGAGCCTGGTGCGCGTGCATGGACGCAACATCGTACGCCTCCGCGCCGGATGGTATAACAGCGCGGTGCTGCTGGGGGCTATGATTGCGATGGTGGTGTTCGGCTTGATAGACAAGTACGGCACCCATGAGGCATCCAAAAAGATTTTCAACGTGTTGTTTGAAGGCATGTTGATTAACATGGACGCCACCATGTTCTCGCTGATTGCTTTTTACATCGTATCGGCGTCGTATCGCGCCTTCCGTATCCGCTCGGTGGAAGCTACTATCTTGATGACTGCCGCCTTTCTGGTGATGTTAGGTCAGGTGCCTGTAGGACTGGCTTTGACCGCATGGATACCGCGCGAAGGCGATTTCGCCTGGATGCGGCTGGAAGTGGTGAAGGAGTGGTTACTGACTGTGCTTAACGCCGCTGCGCTGCGAGCCATCGCCTTTGGGCTGGGTGTGGGCGGACTGGCTATCTCGCTACGCATCTGGCTGAGCCTCGAACGGGGAGCCTACTTCGAGAAGGAGATTTAGGCGATGAATACCTCCATCACAATCTGGCAAAAACTGCAAGCGATAGACCGTCGGATACTATACCTGTTGCTGCTGGTGGTCATTATTACCCCTATTTTCCTGCCTATCCGCTTGCCAACAGTAACCATGCCTTCCACTCAGAGGCTGTTCGACGCCATCGAGTCGATACCGCCTGGTGGTTTCATCATGGTTAGTTGCACATGGAGCGGCGGCACCCGCGCCGAGAACATGCCGCAGACCGAAGCCATCCTGCGCCACGCGATGATGCGCCGCCTGCGCGTTGCGGTGTTCTCGTTTGATGTGCAGGGCGCCCAGCTTTCCCTGCAGATTGCCCAGCGGTTGGCAAAAGAGTACAACTATCAGTATGAGGTGGACTGGGTGCATTTAGGCTTCCATCCGCTGGCGAGTGTGGTGATGAAGTCGATGGTGCGCGACATCCCCGGCACCTTTGACAAAGACTATCAGGGCAAGCCTACCAAAGACATGCCCGTTTTTCGGGGTATTAAAGACATCCAGAACGTCGATGCGATTGTAGAAATCGCCGCCTCCGGCATCTACGCCGACTGGATTGGCCTGGTGGTTGGGGCGAACAAGCAGATGAAGTTCGGCTTCTGCCCAACTTCGGTAATGGTTCCAGAAACCTATCCCTATCTGGCGTCGGGGCAGATTGTGGGCACGATGGAAGGGATGCGCGGCGCGGCAGAGTATGAGAGCCTCATCCGCAAGCGGGGTTTGGCGTCGGCAGGAATGGGCAGTATCTCGCTGGCACACCTGTTGATTATGTTGTTGATTGTGATAGGCAATATCGGCTATTTTGCCAGCAGGGCAAGGAGGTCGTAAATGCCGTTTGTAGACCAGGTTTGGCAGGATTTTCTATCCCGCCCGGGCGTCTATCTGGGCGCGATTTGTACCCTCGGCTTGATGACGCTCATTTACCGTGAGAACGCCGTCTACCGTTTCTTCGAGCATATCTTTATCGGACTGGCGGCGGGGTTCTCTATCGTGGCGCTGGTCAAGAACATCCTTGACCCACTCCTGTATCAGCCCGTCTTCAAGAACGGCGAGTGGTACTGGACGTTTGTGTTCATGTTTGGGCTACTGTTCTACTTCATCCACAGCCGAAAATACAACTGGCTGAGCCGCTTGCCGATAGGCTTCCTGATGGGTTTCTCGGCGGGGCAGTTCTTCCAGATTTTCGCCA
>JANWYZ010000101.1 GCA_025054895.1 bacterium
CTCTGCCCCTTGACATTCGGCAAAAAATGCGGTATCTAAAAATTAGCACTCGAACGGTTCGAGTGCTAATTTGCCGTGAGAGGAGGTGCACATAGTGCTCAGACCAATCGGTGATAAGGTCGTTGTGGAGGTCTTTGAAGAGGAAGAGAAGACCGCCGGTGGCATCTTCCTGCCTGATACTGCCAAGAAGAAACCGCAAGAAGGGCGGGTGGTAGCGGTTGGACCAGGTCGTGTGTTGCAGGACGGCGCCCGCGCCCCGATGTCGGTGAAGGTGGGCGACCGCGTGATATTCTCCAAGTATGGCGGCAACGAAGTCGAAGTAGACGGCAAAGAGTACACCATTCTGGATGAAGACCAGATTTACGCGATCCGCGAAGGGTAAATCTCAACGGAGAGGAGGTGTTGAAACATGGCAGCCAAGCAAATCCTGTACGATGAGGACGCTCGTCGAGCGCTGGAGCGCGGCGTCAACCTGGTCGCCGATGCGGTAAAAGTAACGCTCGGACCCAAAGGACGCAACGTGGTACTGGAGAAGAAATGGGGTTCGCCCACTATCACCAAAGACGGGGTGACCGTCGCTAAAGAGGTGGAGCTGGAAGACCCCTTTGAGAACATGGGCGCGCAGCTGTGTCGCGAAGTGGCGTCCAAAACCAACGATGTAGCCGGCGATGGAACCACCACCGCCACCGTGCTGGCTCAGGCGATTGTCGCCGAGGGCTTGAAGTACGTCGCCGCGGGAGGCAATCCTATTCTGGTGAAGCGCGGTATTGAGATGGCGGTGGAGAAAGCGGTCGAAGAGATTAAGAAGCACGCTATCCCCGTTTCCACCAAAGAGGATGTGGAGCACGTCGCCTCCATCGCGGGCAACGACCCTGAAATCGGAAAGGTCATCGCCGAGGCGATGGAGAAAGTTGGCAAGGACGGCGTGATTACCGTGGAGGAGAGCAAAGGCACTACCACCACGATGGAGGTGGTGGAAGGCATGCAGTTTGACCGCGGTTACATCTCGCCGTATTTCATCACCGACCCCGAGCGCATGGAGGCGGTGCTGGAAGACTGCTACATCCTGATCCACGAAAAGAAGATTTCCAACGCGCAGGACCTCATCCCTCTGCTGGAGAGGATTGCTAACGCCCGCAAGCCCCTGCTCATCATCGCGGAAGACGTGGAAGGCGACGCGCTGGCAACGCTGGTGGTCAACAAAATCCGCGGCGTGTTGAGCGTGGCGGCGGTGAAGGCGCCCGGCTTCGGTGAGCGGCGCAAGGCGATGCTGGAAGACATCGCCATCCTCACCGGCGGCAAGTTCCTGAGCGAGGACCTGGGTATCAAGCTGGAGAATGTGGACCTCAGTATGCTCGGACGCGCCAAGAAGGTCATCGTCGCCAAAGAGGAGACCACCATCGTGGAGGGCGCAGGCAGCCGCGACGCGGTGATGGGGCGCATCAACCAGATTAAGAAGCAGATTGAAGAGACCGAGTCTAACTACGACCGCGAGAAGCTGCAAGAGCGTCTGGCAAAGCTGGCGGGCGGCGTAGCGGTGATTAAGGTGGGCGCCGCGACCGAGACCGAGCTGAAGGAGAAGAAGCACCGCTTCGAGGACGCGCTGTCCGCAACGCGCGCGGCGGTGGAAGAGGGCATCGTGCCGGGCGGTGGCGTGACCTACCTGAACATCATCTCCGCGCTCAATGGCATCGGCGAGACGCCGGACGAGCAGCATGGTGCGGCGATTGTGCGTCGTGCGCTCGAGGAGCCACTCCGCCAGATTGCCGAGAACGCAGGGCTGGAAGGCTCGGTGGTGGTCGAGCGAGTCAAGAATATGGAGAAAGGCTGGGGACTGGACGCCCTCACCGGCGAATACGTGGACATGGTGAAGGCTGGTATCGTGGACCCGGTGAAGGTGACGCGCTCCGCGCTACAGAACGCAGCGTCTATCGCGGGAATGCTGCTCACTACTGAAGCGCTGGTGGTAGAGAAACCCGAGAAGAAGGAGAGCAAGACTCCTCCTGCGCCCGACTACGACATGTAGTTTCCGCAAACCAGCCCCCGCCAGCCGGCGGGGGCTGATGCATTATCTTCTGTTACTACAGCGCGCAATCCTTCATCCGCAGGTATGCATTCATAATACACTGGTGCATGGGCATGTCGGCGGTGATGCCGGTTAACTCCTCCAGCACCGTGCCGACGCCCTCCTGCTCAATACGCCTTTGCAAAGCAACCGCAGAGACATCTGCCGGATTATCATACAGCAAAGCCGCGGCGATCGGCGTGCAGAACCCTTTCGGCTCCAGACCGTTTTGCAACAGCAGGCGCGCCGCACCCACCAGACGGTCATTAGGGCGCAGCTTGCGCTCCGGGTCGCGCGTCACCCGCTCGATGGTGTCGCCCAGCGCGGCGTTTTCGAAGCGGCGATAGAGGTCAGCGAGGTGTTCGTGCATCTCCTCTCTGGTAAAAGCGTGCTTACGTACCATCGCCTCGCTCACTTCCCGCATGCACTCATCCAGCACCGAACGTATCCACTCATCCGCCATTGCCTCGTGCACGTAGGTATACCCCTTCAACCAGCCAAGGTAGCCTAATATCGCGTGCGCGGCGTTGTGTACGAACAGCTTGCGCTCCACATGCCCAATGAAGTTTTCCACAGGCTCTACGCCCACTATCGGCGGAAGGCTGCCTTTGATCGCTTTCGCATCGACCGGCAGTCTCTTGTATGCCTCCACTTTAATTGCCAGCGGGTCGGCTTGCTTCTCCTCAGGAGTCATCTGCGGAACCATCCGGCTGACCACGCACAGTACGAAGCCAATATGCTGGTCGACGTATGTGTGTAATTCGGGGAGCAAGTGCTCCAGCACGGCATTGCGCAGTATCTGGTCGGCATCCAGCTGATTCTCGCATATCAGGATGTTCAAAGGAGGTGCACTGGAGTTCTGGCTTCGCAAAGCGATGCCGCGCGCCAGCAACGGTGCAACCTGCTTTAACACATTCACCCCTACCGCAGTACAGGCGACTTCGGCTCGGGCAACTTCTTGCGCTACCTGCTCTATCCTCTCGCTATGTACCGCGCGAATATGCGTGATCTCCACATCTTGCGCGCCATCGCCCACAATGTGGATGGTATACCGCCTGCGGCGGTTTATCTCGTCCACGAGCGCAGGCACAGCTTCCACAAAAACCACCTCATAGCCCGACTCGTGGAACAGCTGGGCGATAAAACCGCGTCCGATGTTGCCCGCTCCAAACTGTACAGCGATGCGCTCCGCCACCTCAAACTCCCCCCAGTGTCAGCTCATCATCGCCAGAGGATTGCGATAGCAAACGGAAAACGTGTGGCAGCAAGTCGGCTAAACGGTATTGCTCCACTACTGCACTCTCCTCTGACATACACCACACAAGAGCGTCCTCGCTGGCAAACTCCGCCAGCACCTGCCGACACGCACCACATGGCGTGCCGCCATCCCGGGTGACCACCGCCATCGCCTCGATGCGCCGAACGCCCTCGCTGACCGCCCGAAAGACCGCTACGCGCTCTGCGCAGATGGTCAAACCGTAGCTGGCATTCTCCACGTTCGCCCCGGTGAAGATGCGCCCATTCTCGGTGTACACTGCAGCTCCCACCGTGTACCCAGAATAAGGCGCATACGCGTGATGGCGAGCCTCTCGCGCCGCCGCCAGCAGCTCGTCTCGTAGAACCTCAATATCCAGGCGCATGTTCCTTAAACGGTTACCCTCAACACTATCTGCTATTATACTTTAGCCGAGAGAGGATGTTTACCCTGTTGCTCGAAAAACAGTTCTATTGAACACAAGGAGGCAAAAACGGTGAGCGTTAGAGTGGCAGTAGTAGGTTATGGCATGGGCAAGTACCATTGCTCGGACATCAGCAAGGCGCCCGGCTTACAGCTATACGCCGTGTGCGATATTGACCCAGCAAAGCGCAAAGCGGCTCAGGACGACTGGGGCGTGAAAACCTTCGCCAGCTATGAGGAGGTACTGGCGGACAAGAAGGTAGACCTGGTGGTTTTGGTAACGCCTCACGATACGCATGCTCCGATGGCGATTGCCGCGCTGGAAGCGGGCAAGCACGTGGTCACTGAGAAGGTGATGTGCCTCAGCGTTGCCGAAGCGGACGCGATGATTGCCGCCGCGAAGAAAGCGGGCAAGATGCTTTCGGTATTCCAGAACCGCCGATGGGACAGCGACTATGTAACGGTAAAGCACGTTATCGAGCAGGGGATGCTGGGCGAGGTGTTTCAGATAGCCAGCTGCGTGGACGGCTATGGGCAACCAGGTGGGTGGCGTGCGCACAAAAAGCACGGCGGCGGGATGCTCTACGACTGGGGAGCACACCTCACCGACCAGATGGTGCAGCTGGCGAAAAGCGACCCCGATACCGTGTTCGCGCAGACAGAACACCGTGTATGGAATGTGGACGTGGACACCTTCGCGAAGGTAATGGTGCGTTTTAAGAACGGTCTGGTGGGCGAGATAGAGGTCGGATGTATCTCGTGGATACCGCGTCCGCGCTGGCACGTGCGCGGCGAGAAAGGCGCGCTCTTGCTGGAAGGCTGGGATGACCAGTTCCGCCTGCGCACCGAGGTCAACGGTATCAGGACCGAAATGCGTTTCGATAAGCTCCCCTCCTCATGGCAGGAGTATTATCGCAACGTCTCCGCCGTGCTCAACGAGGACGCGGAGCTGGCGGTGAAACCGGAGGAGGTGCGCAAGGCGATCCAGATTATCGAAGCGGCGTTCCGCTCCGCGCAAACGGGTAAGGCGGTGAAGATTTGAGAAGAACCTCTCAACTTTCGCCTGCCTCTTGCAAAGCACGTTCCGGTAGGTCTCTAACCTGCGAATCGGTTGCCCATTTGCACAGATAATCCACCTCTAGTGCTCTGTTCTGATACCCACCATTGAAATGGTGGGCTATGAGGTGGAGAAACCTGCCTGCGCAGGTTCTTATAATCCGCGTAGGCGGATTTTTCCCGCCCATAGCCCCCGATTTCAATCGGGGGACGGATGCGCGAAATCGTGAAATCACAACTTAACACAACACTATTTCGCCGGCGCGGGTTTTCAATACCACCAGAATGTCACGCCATTGACGCTCGGAAACTTCGCCGCTCAGGCGATATTATTCCAAGCGGAGCGACAATTTTACCTACCTTGCTGTCAGCTGTTGAATAGACTCCATCGCCAGTCGCGCGGTTTCGGAGCCGGGCGCAGCCTGTATCGCTTTTTGCCACAGGTCTACCGCTGTCAAGCGGTCGCCGCGCTGGTACGCCTCCAGTCCACGCATGTACAGCTCCATCGCCAGCGGCTCGTTGCCGCGAGGGCGAGGCGGTGGCTCAGATGCAGAACCGTTGAGACGCGAGGCAGGCGGGAGTGCAATCGGCGGTGGGGCGCTCAGGTTGCCGGAGTAGAGACGAGAGAGCTGGTCCATCCGCTGGCGGGCGGCGGCGGACGTGGGGTCATACTCCAGCGCTTGCTGATAGTACTGCAGAGCAAGGTCGGCTCTGCCCGTTTGCAACGCTTCATCCCCAAGATGTACCAGACATACCGCGGCGTTGCGAGCGGCTACCGTCCGCACTTCAGCGGATTTTGCGTTGTGGTATACATTGACGAACCGCGCCAGAGCCTCGCGATGGTTGCCCGCCTGCGCCAGCTTCACGCCGTCGCTCATCTGCGTGCTGAGCGCCTCCATGCGTTGCATCTCTACATAGCGCTCGTACGCGATGTTGATGCCGTAAGCAACCAGCACGATGAGCAAACCGAGAAATAGCGTCAAAATCATCTGCTTCATGGCTTCACTCTCCCTTGGAGACAGCCAGGGCTCGTGCGGCTTGGGCAGCGGGGGAGGTGGCTTCTTTTGCGCCTGAGGCAGGGCAGAGGACTGGCTGACAACAGGCGCAGGATTCGGCACAGGGTTCAGCAAAGGCGGTAGCGACGCTGGGCTGGGTGAGGCTGTTTGAGGGGGCGGAGCTACCACAGGAGGGGGCGCCGGCATCACCAGCGCGCCCGGTTCCATCGCACGCTTCAGGTCCTCTGCCATCTCACGAGCTGAGGCGTAGCGGTCAATCGGTCGCTTTGCCATCGCTCGCATCAGCACCCGCTCAATACCGTACGGCACGCCGGGTGGAGGCGTTGGCTCCTTGTGCATGATGTTATACGTGATGGTGACAATGCTCTCACCGGTGAAGGGTTTGCGTCCGGTGAGCATCTCGTACAGCACTACCCCCAGAGAGAAGATGTCTGTACGCTGGTCGATCTCGCCGCCTTCTATCTGCTCTGGTGACATGTAGCTGGGCGTGCCGAATATCTGTCCGTCGATAGTGATATTGGGTTCGAAGACGATGCGGGCAATACCGAAGTCGGTGATTTTCACCAGCCCATCGGGCAGCAGGTGGATGTTTTCGGGCTTGATGTCGCGGTGCACCACCCCCATGCGGTGCGCGTGCTCCAGCGCAGCCAGCACTTGCAGTGTGATGTCCACTGCCTCTTTGAGAGGGATTGCCCCCTGTCGCTGGAGGCGCTCGCGCAGGTTCTCCCCCTCCAGGTACTCCATCACAATGTAATGGCGCCCGTTGTCGATGTCTACCTCGTGGATAGTGACAATGTTGGGGTGGCCCAGACGCCCTGCCGCTTTTGCCTCGCGCAGGAAGCGATGGATGCGCTCTTGCCTTTGCACCTCGGTGACGCCTTCGGGCAGATTCAGCTCCTTTATCGCCACACGCCGACCCAGTTCGGGGTCTACCGCCTCCCACACGATGTCGTTGCTGCGGGCGATTTCGCGCACAATCTGATATTTGCCCAGCGTGTTCACCGAAGGGGTCATCTGCTACACCCACCCTATCTGCTGTGCCTGCTCCCAGCTCAGCAGGTGCAAAACGTGCAATACCATCACTGTTACGTTGTCTGAGCCGCCCTCTTCCAGTGCCATTTCCACGAGCCGTTGCGCTGCTCCGGAGGGCGAATGTGTACGCACTACGTCCGCAATGCGCTCATCGGATACATGCGTGGTCAACCCGTCGGTACAGAGTACCAGCCGGTCACCTGCCTGTAATGGCACCCGGTAGATATCGGGCTCTACTGCATCCATGCCGATAGAGCGGGTAATTACGTTGCGGTATGGCGAATACTGAGCCTCTTCCGGTGTCATCAGCCCCTGCCGGACCTGCTCCATCACGTACGAGTGGTCATCGGTGATTTGCTCTATCACCTCGCCTCGCACCAGATAGCACCGGCTGTCGCCTACATGCACAATATGCGCATCTTCCTCACACAACACAGCGGCGGTGAGCGTAGTACCCATGCCCCGCCTGCCCGGGATGGAGTGCGCTACCTCACGCACCAGCGCATTGGCTGCCTGTATCGCTACCGTCAGCGCGGTATCGATATCGGGCAGTTCCAGATCGTAATACGCTTTCAGGAACGCCTTCAGAGCCAGCTCGCTGGCAATCTGCCCCGCGCTGTGCCCCCCCATGCCGTCGCATACCGCGTATACGCACCCACGCTCTGCCAGAAGGGTGGGTTCGTTCGGCTCGAAGAAGTCGAACTTGTCCTCGTTGTTCTCGCGCACGTTGCCCAGGTCCGTTTTTGCCCCGAAGCGCACGAAGGGCACTATCTCTGGCTGCGCCTTCGGCTCGCGACGCGGCGTCGTCAGCAGCTCGTTACGCCGAAACTTGGCGGTAATCTCTATCTCTTCGTTGACCCGCTGCCCGCTACGGTTGTCCTGCATCGCCCGCCCCCTCTTCCACTGTCTCTTGCTCCGTCTCCGTTGTTTGCGCTGTGGTCTCTGCCGCTTCCAGGTGATAGGTACCCTGTCCTATTTGTACCTTCACGCCGAACGGCAGAGGCGCGGCGACATGCGGTATGAGTTTGGTGTCGTCTACATACGTGCCGTTGGTGCTGCCCACGTCTTCGATGTTGACCGCGCCCGGCTCCACCAGCAGGATGGCGTGATTGCCGGAGACATACGGGTCTGCAATCACGATGTGGTTGCTCGGTCTGCGCCCGATGGTGTACATGCCCGCTGAGAGAGGCACCCGCATGATGCCGTCGTCGCTGCACCAGTAAGCTACCACTTCCGTCCCTTCCTCTACCGCTTCATCTGCGCTGAGCTCTTCCTCCGCTGTAACCGTTAACGTCTGGGTAACCGGCGCAGACGCCGCAACGCTCGAACCCGGAACGGGCGGAGCAGGAATAACAGGGGCAACGCCCGGCGTCCGCAGGGTCAGCTTTGTTCCCCCAAAAGTGATTTCTGAGCCGTCGGTCAGTGCGACAGGAACCTGTGGGGTAAGCTTTTGCCCGTTCACGAACGTGCCATTGGTGCTTCCCACATCTTCGACGGTCACGCTACTGTCCTGTACAGTAATACGAGCGTGGCTCCGCGACACGCTCGGGTCGTTCAGCAGCACATCCGCATTCAACCGTCCCACAGTGTTCACACCCGGGCGCAGAGTGTACATATTGCCAGCGGCGTCCACCAGCATGGGCAGCTCAGGCATTTGCACGGGGGGCAATTCCTGCACCCCTTCCGCCCCCTCCAGCGCAAAGCCACACTCATCACAAAAGCCATCTATCGCTGAGGTCTCGGTTTTGCATACAGGACACATCACGCGCACGCCCATCTGCGTGCGTTGCAGGTCAGCTATCTGCTGGGTTGCTTGCAGGTCGGGTGCAGGCGCACCGATAACGGTCGGCGCAACTTCAGGTGCGGGCGTCGTCACAGGCGCGGCTGCCAGCGTGCTCACATCGGGACGGGGGCGCGCAATCGCCGCCTGTTTGTCGTACTCCGCGCGCAGTGCAGGGTCACTGAGAACCTCAAAAGCGCGGTTCAGCCGCGCGAACTTCTCACGGTCCCACAGGTACTGCTGTACCAGCTTGCGGTACTGTTCGCGGATCTGCTCTTCCGAGGCGTCAGGCGACACCTCCAGCAGCGCATACAGGTCTTCATGTGGGTCAAAGGTACTCATAGCTGTTTGCTCTTTCCCACCTCCAGCGAGTAAGCGGTTCCCATTAACGTTTTCTCCACCACCGTATCATCAGAGCCAAGCGAGGCGAGAGCCTGCTGTATCTCCTGCGCTTGCTGCAACCTTCCCTGTCGGCTGAGCATCGCCATTGTGCGTTCCAGCTCCTGGCGCACCTCGGCGGCGGAGAGCTGCTGGGTTTTCAAGCCCAGTACGGTACGCTCCAGATTGCGTGATAGTTGCTGTATCTCTATCTCACGCTGCACGCGAGGGTTGATGGTCTGGGCAATACGCGATACGTCTTGTGTGAACTCTATCACTGCGTCTGCTTCGATGCGCTCCACCCTGCCGGTAATGATGTCGTCGTATACCAGCGCCGCCTTCGCCACGCGGTACTTGCCCGGAGGACGCATCTGCAGGTCAAACTCTACCAGCTGTGTCACTACCGCCCCGCGCTCGATATCGGGCTGTGGGATTTCCACCACCCTGCCCTGCGTGTTCGGCTGTGCGCCATATACTTGCCGAATCGTGGTGAAACGAGGCAGGGTAAGGAGCAGGCGCACGTTCTTCGCCACAACGGTCATGAGCAGCTCCAGCTCGCGCCGGAACACTTCGGGGATGAGCTCCGGTCGCTGGATGTAGTAGTAGTTGCCGCCGCTTCGCCGTGCGATGCCCGCTAACAGCTCCTCGTTGAACTCGGGACCGAAGCCCAACACGGTGATAGTAATGCCGCGAGCCTTTTGCTCCGCCGCCAGCTGCACGATGGAGCCAAAATCCTTGATGCCCGAGGTCGGCTCGCCGTCGGTGAACACCAGCACGCGCGTGAGTACCTGTTCGCTCATCACCGCCGCCACCTGCTGGCAACCGACCAGCATCCCATCGTACAGGTTGGTGGTATTGCCGATTTCGATACGCTGGATATGCTCTTTGATGAGCGTTTTATTTACCACGCGCCTTGCAGGCATCACCACGTCTACGCTATCAGAGAAGGTGATGATGGAGAGGATATCGTTCTGGTCTAACAGGTCAACCACGTAGCCGCAGGCGCGTTTCACGTAGTCGATCGGCTCACCCTCCATCGAACCGCTGCGGTCAATCACCAGACACAGATTGAGAGGTAATCGCCTGCCAATGCCCGCGCTGGTACCCGTGATTTCCACCAGCAGATGCTCGCGCCCGCCGTAGGCGTTGCCTACCTCACGCCCTAAAGTACAATCCATCTGCAAAGCGCGGGTAGGTACGCCCATCACGGTAGGGGTTCCTGCACCTATCTGCTGGGTGCGGTCGGGTGATGGGGATATCTGCTGCGTTGGCTGTACGCCGAATGGGTCTATACGCTGAGTTGCATCCATACCTCGCCCCCAAAGCCGTAGTATCGTTTTATCACCTCATGCGCCGAATGCGCTGGTCGTAATCGCTACGAGAACCTATCCAGTCGCCACAACTTGTAGCACCGTACTGCCTGGTGCTGTACCTCCGATTGCTGTCACCTTGGCTGACGCGACCATGCAAACCGGACGGCTCGGCAGGAGCCTCGCCCTCTACTCCTTTTGTCACCCTGAGCGTCAGCGAAGGGTCTCAGATGCTTCGCCTTCGGCTCAGCATGACAGCGTTGGAGGGTCGCGCTCCGTCGCGACCACGCAAACCGGACGGCTCT
>JANWYZ010000102.1 GCA_025054895.1 bacterium
CCCTGAGCGTTAGCGAAGGGTCTCAGATGCTTCGCCTTCGGCTCAGCATGACAAGGGGACGGCTCGGCGGAAGCCTCGCCCTCCAATCCGCTTGTCATTCTGAGCGAAAGCGAAGAATCTCTGAGATGCTTCACTGCGTTCAGCATGACAGGAAAAGGGCGAGATGCTTCGCCTGCGGCTCAGCATGACGAGAAAGACGGGATGCTCAGCATGACAGGGAAGGACGCCACTCAACGACCCTGCTGACACCGATACTACAAAATCACAACTTCCCCCGTTTCTGCCGACAACAATGCGGCTTCGATAACCCGAATGACCTCGCGCGCTTCTTCGGGTTTCACCGCAAGCTCCGCACCCTGCAGCAGCACTGCTGCGATATTGCGGTAGTACTCACGCCAATCGCCACGCACGCTTTCAACAGTGTGTTCTGTAATCTGGTCGCCGTCGTACAGCCACAGACGAGCGTGGTGGTCAGGTGGTTCCTGCGCCTGGGTAATATCCCCGGCGATTAACGCCTTCTCCTGCGGGTCTAAACCGTATTTGACCAATCCGCCCTTATCGCCGAGCACATACCAGCGGGGTCGCTCGACGGCGCGCAGGTAGTTGACCTCTACGGCGAAGGTTCGCGCTTCGCCGTAGTCCAGCACGGCGCGGATAAAGCTCTCCACGTCGTTCTGCCACACACGGAAATGTCGCCATGCCATCACCCGATGCGGCAGCCCCATGAGTTGTATCGCCTGGTCTACCAGATGCGCTCCCCAGTCGTGGAGCAAAGAACCCATCGAATCGCGTCGGGCGCGCCATCGGCTAGAGTGTCCGTATCGTCCGACGCAGCTTTCCACCTGCCACACCTCTCCCAGCAGCTCCTGCTCAATAACTTTGCGCACGGTCAAATAGTCCCAGTCCCAGCGGCGGTTGTGGAAAACGCTGAGTAACAGCGCGCGCTCTCTCGCTTCGGTGATGAGATCGTCCGCTTCAGTGGTGGTGATGGTGAAGGGCTTGTCGACCACGACGTGTTTACCTGCTTGCAGAGCCAGTTTGCCTAAAGCATGGTGGGTATTGTGTGGCGTGGCAATGACTACCAGATGCACCTGTTCATCTGCCAGCAGTTCCTCCGGCTGAGCGTAGACTCGTACGTTCCACTGCTGGCGCGCCTGTTCACGGCGCTGCGGATCGCGCGAGCAGATTGCTGCCAGACGCAACCCCTCCGCCTGAGCAATGAGGGGACAATGAAAGACTCGTCCCGCGTAACCGTAGCCAATCACGCCGACCCCAACCATGCCTTTAACCTCCCGTGTTATGCTGCCCGTCTATCCAGTTTGGCGAGGCATACCCTGTTGCGACCGCTCCGCTTCGCCTCGTAAAGCGCTTCATCCGCCTCCTGAATAAGCTTGCCAGGGTCTACCCCCGCTCGCCAGCTTGCCAGCCCGACGCTGATGGTCATCTGGCGGTTGGGGAACGGGTGATGTTCGATAATCTGGCGCACACGCTCCGCCACCACGTATGCTGTTTCGATGTCTGTATCCGGCAGGATGACTGCAAATTCCTCTCCACCGTAGCGCGCAACGAAATCGTAGGTGCGGATGTTTTCCGTGAGAAGCCGCGCCACTTCGCGTAGCACCGTATCGCCTTGCAGATGACCATGGGTGTCATTGTACTGCTTAAAGTAGTCAACGTCGATGAGCATCAAACACAGAGGGAGCCCCTTGCGGGCGGCGAGGCTAATCTGCACGTGCAGATGTTCCTGAAACGCGCGGTGATTACCTACTTGTGTGAGTGCATCGGTAACCGCCAGACGGGCAAGTAGTTCATTATGAGAGCGAAGTTCCTCTTGCTGTCGCTTCTGGCGCGCAGACAGATCTGCGAGCTGAGCAGCCATCAAGTTGAAGCTTTCGGCAAGCAGATGGAAATCGTAAGGCGCCCAGCGTGACAGGCGCACACGGTGGTGAAACTGCCCGCTGGCGATAGCATGTGCAGCAGTGGTTAGTCGGTGCAGCAGGTTGATCACGGGGTATATCTGTAGAATGGCGGCAAGAGCGGCGATTCCCAAACTGGCAAGCAGTGTGGGCAGCAGAGAGTGTAGCAGCACGTGGCGCGCTATCCGTAGCGAGAGGTCGTGGTATACCCCGACTTCATGAAGTACGTGAACCAGCTGACGGTAGGCAACCGCAGTGTGTATGCCCAGCGCTACCGCGATACACAACAAAATCCCGATGAAAAGTCGTCTGCGCAGAGAGAGGCGAGCCAGCAACTTCGTCATTTTATCTTCACCACGCCGTCATTCTGGGCGAAGCGGAGGGCGTATCCGGACGCTATACTTAGATTATCGGTGCAGGAAGGATGTTCCATCCTGCAATGAGTGCGGGGAAGAAGCGGCTAAGCAAGCATGCTGGCTATAGCGCGAGTGAACTCGGGGGTAGAACCGCAGCACGAACCGATAATCTTCGCGCCCGCCTGGACGAAGTGTGGCACAAATGCCGCCATTTCGGCTGGCTTTTGGGTATACACCGGTTTGTCTTCCAGCAACACAGGCATCCCTGCATTGGGTTGGGCGATAAGAGGAACAGAGACGGCGGCGCGCATTCGTTGAATCACCGGCACCATCTCCTGCGCGCCAGTGCTGCAATTTGCTCCCACAACCTGTGCTCCCTCTTCTACCAGAGTAGCAGCAGCTTGTTCGGGGGTAACGCCCATCATCGTACGCTCGCCTGTACCGAAACTCATACTGGCGATGACCCTCATGCCTTGCGCCTTTGCTGCTCGCAGGGCGATGACTATCTCCTCCAGCGCCATGAAGGTTTCCAGAATGACTGTATCCGCGCCTCCCTCGCGGAGGGCGTCTATTTGCTCGCTGAAGACCTCAAAGGCTTGCTCTTCGCTCAGATCGCCCAGGGGTTCGAGCAACGCGCCTGTGGGTCCGACGGATGCCATGACCGCGGCGGTATCCTCCGCTACCTCCCGCGCGAGATCCACTGCCCGTCGGTTGATCTCCGCCAGATGATTTCCCAATCCATGTGCAGCTAAGCGGATGCGGTTGCCTCCAAACGTGTTGGTGGTCAGCAAATTCGCTCCTGCTTGCAGGTAGGCGCGATGTACCTGTTGTACCCTTTCAGGGTGCGTTAGGTTCCACAATTCAGGACACTGGCCGACTCCCAGCCCCAGTGATTGGAGCATTGTACCCATCGCTCCGTCGGAGACCAGTAGCTTTCCTGAAGCGACCTCGTGTAACCAGTCCATCGTTTACCTCTCACAAACGGTCTTCCAGCACTGCCTGGCAGATATCGATACGGCTAATGATCCCAACCAATCTGCCGTCAGCGGTAACAGGCAAGCGTTTGACCTTTTTCTGAAGCATGATGGCGGCGGCTTCCAGCACGTCGGTGTTCTCGTCAACGGATATCACGTTGCTGGTCATCGCCTGTTTGACCTGCATACCGCGCACTCTCGCGGCTCGGGTGGGCAGGTCCTGCCATTCAGCGCGATAGCTTTCTTCCGTATGGGCTCCACCGGGCAGGGGGAGCAGCTCGCGGATGATGTCGTGTTCTGTGATGACACCTAACAGACGCCCCTCATCGTCCACTACCGGTAAACCGCTTACCTGATAGAGGTCCATCTTGTCCACCGCGTCGCGCAGGGTATCCTCCGGCTGCACGGTGACCACGTGGGTATGCATCAGTTCCAGCACTCGCATAACCTGTCTCGCCTCACTCAATGCCTGTTGGCACAACATGTTATTTGTACCATCAAGGGTGTTATACCTGCATGACCACAAAGGGATTTGGCGTCGCTCTTGCTAAACTACAGGTGTGAGGCAGACTATTACCACCATTGGTGAGACACACGGAGGATAAATCCAGATGTCGGAGTTGCGGTGGCATCCGTACCTGGAGCAGTGGGTGATTACCGCTACGCATCGTCAGGAGCGCACGTTTCTGCCCCCTAAAGAGTATTGCCCGCTCTGTCCTACCAAGCCGGGCAGTGTGGAAACCGAGGTACCCTATCCTGACTATGAGATTGTGGTTTTCGAGAACCGTTTTCCCTCTCTTCAGCGCAACGCGCCACAACCAGCGGTAGAGGGCGCACCTTTGACCCCTGTCCTGCCTTCTCAGGGGGTCTGTGAGGTGGTGTTGTATACTCCGCAACATGAAGGCGAGATGGCAGACCTGACTATAGAGCAGATTGCGAAGCTGGTAGAGGTGTGGACAGATCGTTTTGAAGAGTTGTCGGCGTACCCTTTCGTGAAGTACGTGCTTATCTTTGAAAACAAAGGCAAGGAGATTGGGGTAACAATACCTCACCCTCACGGACAGATATACGCCTACCCCTTTTTGCCTCCGCTTATCGAGCAAGAAGTGACCTCCGCCCGCAGGTACTACGAGCGGCACGGCAGGTGTTTGTTCTGCGAGGTCATGGAGCAGGAAATTCAGGACGGTCGGCGTTTGTTAACCCGAAACGAGCACTTTGTGGCGTTTGTACCGTTCTTTGCACGCTTTCCGTACGAGGTGCATGTGGTGTCGTTGCGCCATGCCGGCACGCTATCGGAGCTGGACCAGGATGAGCGTTGGGCACTGGCGGAGATGTTGTCCACCGTAACGCGCACGCTGCGTAACTTATGGAAGATGTCCATCCCTTATATCATGCTGCTTCACCAATCGCCAGCGAGGGAGGTCAACAGCGCCAGCTACCATTTCCACGTAGAGTTCTATCCCTTTAATCGCACGCGGGATAAGCTGAAGTATCTTGCTGGCTCGGAGCAGGCTGGAACCTTTATCAACGACACGCTGGCGGAAGAAACGGCTGCTTCTTTGCGGGAGGCTCTGGCTCGGTTGTGAAAAAAGGGACGAAGTTTGCGAAAAAACCTGTAACCTGAGGGCTTGTGCTGCGTCATTAAAAATGACGGCAGCTCGATTGAGGGAAAGCCCTCCCTATTGCGGCAACAGATACTGCAGTCCGCAAACCGCCTACTGAGGCGGTTATTTTTTTAGGGGTGCGCTGTTGTGAAGGAGGCAGCGTTTGGGGTATTGAAGCGGATGCTCCTCCATCTGCTTGTCACTCTGGGCGGAGCGAAGAATCTGTTTGTACCCCCCTGAGATGCTTCGCTTGCGCTCAGCATGACAGGGACGGCGCTGGATGGTCGCGCTCTGTCGCGACCACGCAAACCCGACGGCTCGGCAGGATCCTCGCCCTCCAAGCCGATGGTCATTCTGAGCGTCAGCGAAGGATCTCGGAGATGCTTCGCCTCTGGCTCAGCGTGACAAAAGGTGTCATTGTCACCCCGGGCGAAGCGAAGGGGTTCAGATGTTTCGCTCCGCTGAACAGCAATAACAAAGCCGGTCCCCCTCTGCAGGACCGGCTTCCGGATCCACTTCGCATAGATTCCTTCCGGATGTGTTACACCCCTTCGTATGTTCCGGCGCTTCCCTGTGGGGCGTAAAGCGCAGCCATCGCCTGCGTTGTTTTGGCAAACTCTTGCCGCAGGTATTCCGGCTCGAGCACCTCGGCATCAGGTCCCCAGGAGAGGATCCACCACGAAATCTCTTTCGTGCCGTAGGTTTCCGCCGTGCAAATCATGCTGCCGTCTGGCTGCATCTCCGTCTTGTAGAATCGCCTTCCATGAGTGTCCTTCACAATGTGAGCCACACGGGGCGAGAATTTGATCTTGACGATCACCTCGTCGGTCTTGCCCCATACGCCCCACGACCGCTCGAACCAGGTGTCCGGGTCAAAGCGGGTGGGTTTGCGGAACTTCTGGGGCAACATCTCCGCTTCACGGATGCGGGACACGCGGAACAGCCGTACCTCGCCGTGTCGCTCTGAGAAGGCGAGCAGGTACCAGTGATGTTCGCGGAAGGTGAGATGCAGGGGGTGGATAATGATCTCCTCTTCCTGGTTCGTAGAAGCCGCCCAGTAGCGCACGCGCACCTTACGCCGCAGGGCGAAAGCATTTTGCAATGTGAGCATAATGGTCTGGAAAGCGAAGTAGTTGGCGTAGGTATCGGTATCGATACTCACGTGCTGTTTGAGCCGCTCTACTTCGCGTTGAGTGGCAGAATCCAGCATCGAGCGGATTTTGTTCATCGCGCTCTGCAAATCTTTTGCAAAGATGCTGCCCTGCATGATAGCCGGGTTGGATGCTGCGATCTCCAGCGCCAGCGCTTCTTGTGGGGTAAACCGGATAGGTTCCAGCGAAGTTTGCGGTTCCAAAACGTACTGCCTTTGCCTGCGGCTGTAGCGTTTTGCCAGCAAATCGTTGTGCTCTAAGAGCCGCAGATACCGGTATACCGTACGCTCAGACACTCCCAGCTTCTCCGCCAGTCGCTTAGGTGTTAGATCCTCTTGCCTGTGAATCTCCTTCATGAGCGTCAACAAACGCTCAGTCTTGGGTCGTCTGGCTTGAAAGCCGTACACGTTTGCCTCGGGCATGTCGCAATCCTCCATGCTTGGTTTTGACCGCCGTACGAGCATAGTTGGTTTGACGGTTGAACCTGTCATTTCTATCTTATAACATGTTATACGCAAAAGTCAAGCACTTCATCTAACAAACTGAATATCTTTCGAAAAACCATTTCCTATAACAAAACACATCTATCCACCGCTCATAGGCGGTAACAGGGCTACTTCGTCGCCTTCGTGCAAGGGTGTTTCTGGCGAGGCGTACTCCATGTTGACCGCGATGCGTGTGCACTCCAACCATTGCAGGAGTTCGGGATGACGCGCGCAAAGGGTGTTCAGCATATCCCTAACGGTGGCGGAACCGGCAAGTACAACTTGTTCGCGTTCCCCAGCCTGGTCCTTGAGATGACCAAAGAACAGCACATGCACCTTCATACACCGTTTAACAACTCCTTTAGCCTGCGCAGATTCTCTTCGTGCATCTTCTCTGCCTCTGGCGTTTCGAGGATGGCTGGTAGATGCGTCAGCCGATGTTCCTGTAGTAGAATACGAAAAGTTTCCTTTCCGAGTTCCCCATCACCGATATGTTCGTGGCGGTCGACGCGGCTACCTAACGGTTTTTTCGCGTCGTTAAGATGGATCACTTTCAGCCGCTCCAACCCGATAACTCTGTCGAACTCATCCAGCGTGGTGGAAAGCGTTTCTTGAGTACGGATGTCGTATCCCGCCACGAACACGTGACAGGTATCAAAACACACTCCGACACGCTCCGAACCGCCTGCCAGTTCGATGACACGAGCAAGATGTTCGAAGCGGTAACCCAGATTAGTTCCCTGACCTGCAGTGGTCTCCAGCGCGATGCCAGCTTTCATGCCCTCAGTCTGCTTTAGCAACAGGCGCACGCTTTCTCCCAGTACCTGTAGCCCCTCTTCTTCGGACGAGTTGAGGTAGGCTCCCATGTGTGTTACCACCCATGGGATGCCCAGCGCTTCCGCCCTCTGCAGTTCATCCAGAAAAGCTTCGCGGCTGCGCTGCAGGATGTCTTTGTCTGGAGCAGCGAGGTTAATCAGGTATGAATCATGCGAGATGATGGTGTCAATCCCCGTCTCTTCACGGGCTCTGGCGAAAGCGGCGATATCCTCATCCGAAAGGGGGCGCGTGCGCCACTGACGGGGGCTGGCGGTGAAGAGTTGTATCGCAGTACATCCTATCTCATACCCTGAGGTAATCGCCCTGTACAGTCCACCAGTGGTAGGCATGTGTGCGCCCAGTAGTCGTGTGTTTTGCGTCATCCGTAACCCTAACCCCTCCGAATTAGCGGAATCTGCCTGAGAAGTGTGTGGTCTGCCATACTGTGGATACTGCACTGCGCTGCCAGTGCCTGGGCGATTTCGCGGAACGCTTTAGCCTGCGCCGATTCCGGATACGCGACGATGGCAGGTACGCCTTCATCCCCGCTCAGCGAGATGTTCGGGTCTAAGGGGATAGAGCCCAGGAAAGGCACTCCCAGCAGTTCGGCTGCGTGGCGCGCGCCGCGTCCGGCGAATATCGGCGTTTCCTGACCGCAATGCGGGCAGATGAAGCTGGACATGTTCTCGATAATACCCAGTAGGGGTATCGGGCGTCCCAAGCCTTCTTCCAGCTTGCGGAACATGGCTACCGCTTTGCCCGCGATGGTGAACGCCACATCCTGCGGTGTCATCACGATAACCACGCCGGTGATGGGAACCGATTGCGAGAGCGTCATCGGGGCGTCGCCTGTGCCGGGAGGCAGGTCTACCACCAGGTAGTCTTGCTCTCCCCACCGCACATCGGTAAGCAGTTGTCGCACTGTGCCTGCGACCATTGGTCCTCGCCAGACGACCGCCTGGTCGTCGGGCAACAGGAAGCCCAATGACATCATCTGCACACCGTAGCGCTGGACAGGAATGATTTTGTCGTTTACAACACGCGGTGTTTCGCGTGTGCCCATCAGCAGGGGCACAGAGGGCCCGTATACATCCGCATCCAGCAAGCCCACCTTTGCGCCCAGTTGAGCCAGCGCAACCGCAAGGTTCACCGCCACCGTGCTTTTGCCCACGCCGCCTTTGCCGCTGGCGACCGCAATCACATGTTTCACTTCTGGCAGCAGGTCTTCTGCGCCCATCTGTCGGGAGCGTACGCTGGCGGTCATCTCCACATTGACCGACTTCACACCCGGAATCTGGAGCACCGCCTGAGTGGCTTGAGATTTCATCAGGTCTTTCACAGGGCAGGCGGGGGTGGTTAGCTCTATCTTGAATGCGACATGACCATCGCAAATCTTCACGTCCTTCACGAAACCCAGGCTGACGATGTCGCGATGCAGGTCTGGGTCTACCACCGAACGCAGAGCGTCCAGCACTCGCTGTTCGGTAACGGTGTGGTCGGTCATTTTTCTGAACTCCTTCTGTCCTCTAAATCACGCGCAAGATGCGCGTGCTACTACTCAATCTACTTAGCAGCATTGTACCCTGAAGAGTTCAGGAAGGCAAGCGCATCAGAGGGTGTTCGGAGAATACATCGCCGCGCAAAGGAAGCGAGGCACCTTCCCTCCACCTGCACCGGCTCAAAAATGGGGCGCCCCGGCGCTAACGCTGTGTTCAGTGATAAATTGGTGATGGCTTCTCTGGTAGCCCACCATTGAAATGGTGGGCTATGATGAAGGGAAAACCTGCCTGCGCAGGTTCTTTTACCATCCGCACGGGCGGGTTTTTTTGCTGTTCATCGCCCCCGATTTCAATCGGGGGAAAGGCGTTGTCCCGGTTTTCCAAACACCCCAGCACGTTAGCCTCTCAAGCAGGAAAACAATCAACGCAGGCGAAGCATAATGACGGAGCATGAAGCGAACGTCTGTGGAGGGGAGGAGCAGGTCATGATACAACTTTCACCCGTTAAACTTGGACTCATCGCTGCGAACCGGGGCTTTTTCAGCGATGAGCTGGCTGCGAAGATGCGCAATGAAACTATCGCCTCTATGCGCGAAGCGGGCATCGAGGTGGTTGTGCCCGACGAAAGCATGACCAAACTGGGTTGCGTCGAGACGCTGAAAGAGGCGCACATCGCGGGTAAACTCTTCCGCGAGCGAGCCGTAGACGGTATCGTGGTGGCTGCGGTGAACTTCGGCGACGAGCAGGGCGTTGCCGCCGCGATTAAGACCGCCGACCTCAACGTACCGATTTACATTTTTGGATGCCAGGAAGAGGAGGTGCTTACGCCAAGGACGCCCCGCCGCGATTCGTTCTGCGGGCTACTTTCTATCGGTGAAGCGCTGCGCCAGCTGGGCGTCGACTACACGGTGGGGCGAGTGCCTGTATTATTCCCGCGCGAGGAGGCGTTTAAGAGAGATATTCAGCGGTTCGCCGCGGTGTGTCGCGTGGTGAACGGTATCCGCAGAGCGCGCTACGGGCAGATAGGCGCGCGCCCAGACGCCTTCTGGACGTGCCGCTATGACGAAAAAATGCTTCAGCGGCTGGGACCGACGGTAGTCACGCTGGACCTGTCGGAGGCGATAGCTGGCGTACAGCGTATTCCGGCGGACAGCGCGGAGGTGCAGCAGAGAATGGAGCAGATCGCCCAGTACGCAGACGCCAAGGGCGTACCTGCAGAGGTGCTGAACAAAATCGCACGCTTCGAACTGTTTGTAGAACGGTTTGTCGAGGAGAAGGGGCTGGATGCACTGGCGATACAGTGCTGGACCTCTATCCAGATGAACCTGGGCATCTGCACCTGTACCACGATGAGCCGGCTGGGCGACAGAGGCATCCCGTGCGCGTGCGAGTCCGACATCATGGGTACGCTGTCCATGCACGCTGCATTGCTGGCGTCCGGCGCTCCGGCTACACTCTCTGACTGGAACAACCTGCATAACGAGGACCCTGAGCTGGCAAACCTGTGGCACTGCGGCGTCTATCCAGCCAGTTTTGCCAAGACGCCGCCTCGCATCGGCGTACAGGAGATTATTGCCTCCACCACGGGGCGCGAGAACGCGACCGGTGTCATCGAATTCGAGATGAAAGAGGGACCTGTCACGTTGTGTCGTATTACCCAGAGCGCAGATGGCGAGTGGAAAGCGGCGTTAGCGCAGGGCACGGTGGAGGAGAACCGCGCGAAGACCTTCGGCGCGTATGGCTGGTGTCGTATCCCG
>JANWYZ010000103.1 GCA_025054895.1 bacterium
GCGACGGAGCGCGACCCTCCAGAGGTTGCCTACCCACATTTGGAGGGACGCACTCCGTTGCGTCCGCCATCCTGGTCGCGACGGAGCGCGACCCCATCCCGGAATGCAAGGAGCGACAGCCTTTCGTGTCTAAAATCGAAGAAGGAAGTAACCTATCGCCATCTATCTGCGTCATAAAAAACGGTAAACCTCTATCGCGCGCGACAGAGGAGGTGAAGCGAATGAGATGGCTATGGATTCTGGCGCTACTTGCGCTCATGGTGGGCACAGTGAACCCGGCGTACACTCAGCAAGAAGGCGGACAGCAGTCGCCTCGTATCACCCTGACCCTTGAGTCCGCCAGTATTGCTGACGCCCTGAAGATGCTGTTCCGCTCCGTCGGCTACAACTACACGCTGGATGAGTCGGTGGTTGGAGGTTACGTCACCGTCTCATTGAAGGATGTAACCTTTGAAACGGCGTTGCGCACTATTCTGCGCTCTGCCAACCCGCCATTGACTTACCGCGTGGACGGCGGCGTGTACATCATCACGCCCCGGGTGGAGACGTACGAAACCGGCGTCACAGAAACTCAGCTGGAGGAGCCACCACAGCCTCAGGTGCGCACCGAGAAAATCATGTTGCAGCACCTGGACTCGCTGGCGATTGCGCAGCTGCTCGGCGGCACCGCTGTTGCGCTGAACCAGACCGGCTGGACCTATAGCGGCGGCGGCTACGGTGGCTATGGTGGCTTCGGCGGCGGTTGGGGCGGCTATGGTGGCTACGGCGGCTTCGGTGGCTACGGCGGCTTCGGCGGCTGGGGCGGCGGTCTCGGCGGCTTCGGTGGCGGCTGGGGTGGCTATGGTGGCTTCGGCGGTGGCTGGGGCGGCGGTCTCGGCGGCTGGGGCGGTGGCTTCGGCGGCTGGGGCGGCGGTCTGGGCGGCTGGGGCGGCGGCTTCAACCGCGGCGGCTGGGGCGGCGGTTGGGGCGGCGGCTTCAACCGTGGCGGCGGCTGGGGAGGCGGCCGCGGCGGGGGAAGAGGCTTCTAAACCGCCCGAGATAGCCCTGCTGTAAAACAGACACCCAGAACTTGAGAAGCACCGGACAGATTGTCCGGTGCTTTCTCGTTGGCTACCCGAGTGCGCTACTCTCCTGCGCGCCATTCCAGAATGCCCGCGGAGAACCCTGCTCTGAGCTGAACCTCCACGCGAAGCGCGGTCGTAACCACTGGCGCGAACTCCACACGGTTGAAGCAGTCTTTGCGCGTTTCAGCGTTCCGGGTGGTCTGTACGGGATGCCACTGCTGACCGTCGTACCAGAGCACCCGCCACGATTCGGGCAGGCGGCATTGCCCCCCTGCTGGCTGGTCGTCGAACCAGTACACCTCACAATACGATAAACGTCTGGGCTGGGAAAAGGTGTATTGCACCCATTCTGTGGTGCCTGTGTGGTCCCACCAGGTGAAGCGGGGGATGCTGGTATCTGCTGAGGAAGCAGGGAGTATACCATCGTTCAAGGCGAGCACCGTGTCCAGATGCCAGCAATGCGAGGCTTCAGCGTACACTGTGTTGGTTTCTTGCCACACCTTCGCCTCTGGTCCCTCGCCGATTTGAGGAAACGCCGAAATCCGTAGACGAGCACACCCCATCGGAATGAGGGTGATTTGCTCTATCGGTTCATCCGAGTGTACCGGCGAATGTTGTACCTCCCCAACAAGTCCGTTCGCCTCCAGACGCCACTGCGGGATGCGCTTGCCCTTCGCTTTAATTGCCACTGGTGCGTTCTCAGGGGTAAAAGGCTGATTAGCCAGCCTGTTTTCCTGGTACGCTATCTCGAACGAAGCCTGGGGGTTATGTATGTCCACAATGAGCCCGTAGTTCCACGGCGTTGTGGGGAAGACTTCGTAGGCAGGGAAGTGGTCGGTGCCTCCATAGCGTACCCATCGCTCGCCGATGAGCAGGGAGAAAGCCAGTGGCCCTCGGTACACCGACACGGTATTGCGGTTCTTTGACCACACCTTTACACGCAGCGCCATCGGAAGGGTTAACTTCACGCGGTCTCCGTTGCGCCACTCGCGTTGCAGTACAATCCATCCTTGCGCTGGAGCAGGCACGTTTTGCTTGCGTCCGTTCACCTCCAGTGCTGGCGATTCGCACCAGCCCGGTATGCGCAGCATGAATGGAAACCGCACCGGCTTTGGGGTGCTGAGGGTGAACCAAATATCCTCTCTAAAAGGATAACCGGTTTCTTCCTTGATCTCCACGACAGTTCCGTCGCCCACCTTCGCTTTCACGCGGCAGGGGGCGTAAAGCACCGCCGCCAGCCCGTTGCCCGCTGTTGCCATCCACAGGTGCTCAGCAAAATAGGGCCAGCCGTGTGAGACGTTGTGCTGGCAACATCGGTAGTCGTAGGGGTTATAGGAGAGCATATCGCCGGCGTTCTGCAGCATTGGCGCTTTGCTCCGGCGGTCCAGTTGCACCATGTTAGGCGCGGTGAGGTAATGCAAGCCCTTCAAGTCGGGAGTCATGGAGGCGGGCAGGGAGTTGAACGCTACCTCTTCGCAGCGGTCTGCCCATTTCACCTCTCCTGTGATGCGCGTCAGCAGCTCGTGGCTGTACATCATCTCCACCATCGAGCAGGTCTCCGCCGCCTGCCGGGGGCCAGTGAAGCCGGGGCGAGCGTTCTCATCCGCGCCAAACATACCACCCGGCACCTGTCCGTACGTATCCATTACCGTATCGTATACCCGTTCTGTTGCTCGCAGGTAGCGCAGGTCGCCTGTCTGCTGGTAGTACTGGGCAGGTTCGCGGAATCCCTGGCAGATGTTCACCCCGTGCCAGGTAGGTATGTCGCCCACCCAGTCAGCGGTGCGTTCATGCGTGACACGCGCGGCGTCCAACAGCCATTTTTCACCTGTCAGGTTATACAGCCAGTGGATGCTGTCCATATTATCGCCGCCGCGAATCTTCTGCCAGCTGCCCGGCAGAAACTGTTCCAGGGGGATGCTCATCTGCCAGCGGAAGTACTTCAGCATAAAGGGGATAACCCGGTTGTCGCCGGTAGCTTCGTAGTGCGTGCGCAGGGCGTACAGGGCTATCATATTGGGCCAGAGATCTATCCCTTCCTGTCGAGAGAAGTGAGGGTCTACTACGTGCCGGTTGCTCTCAGGACCGAAGTATCCCTCCTTGCGCTGGCTGGCGAGGATGGCTTCTATCCACCGTCTCGCTTCGGCAAGAATGCGCTCATCACCGAGAATGTACCCCAGCGAGGTGAACCCCTTCAGCCAGTAAGGCAGCTCTTCCCAGCCGCGTTCTCCTTCGCCTTTCGGGTGCGCCCATGCACTGCCTTCCCACTTGCACCATGGGCTGATTTCGGGAAGGCGGCCGGTGAAACCCTCTGCCATTAGCTCCAGCTGGCGGCGCAGCCATCCCTCAGGGCGTACCGAACCCGTCGGCAGCTTCACCAGTGGACTGGGTAGCAGGGGGCTACGATTACCCACATAGTACCGATTCGCAGGAGCGGTTGGAGGCGTAGACACCACTTTCATTGTTGTTTCCCCCGAGCTCGATATAGTCTGAGAATGTGCCAGCGCCAGTGAACACGCAAGGAACAGCACCAAAAGCCATGCTTTCATCCTGTCCTCCGAATCACGTCGCATTACAGCCCTATCGCCTCGTCCAGGTCGCGCTGGTAGTTGGCGATAGCTCCAGCCTCTACATCGGCGACGGCTACCGTGCTCCCGTTGAGCCAGCTGGACTCATAAATCGCCATGCAGATGGCCTCGTCCTTGTAGCCTTCTACACCGTCGATTTCCACCCGCATCTTGCCCTGTATCGCCTGAATGAACTCCCACAGCTCAGTAGCGATTGTGTCGGTAACGCCGCGTGGGAACATCTGCTCCCAGCTGTCCTCACCTATCGCTTTGCGGAAACGTGCTACCATCTCCTGTACACTCTCCTCGCGCCCGGAGCGGGTCTTCAAGCCGCTACTGAAGTCGATAGAACCGTGCTCCCCATACAGGATGCGCTGATGAAACCCCTTGCCCGGTGCAGCGGAGACGGATGTCCACTGCCCCATTGCGCCGCTTTCGAAGGTGAGGGTCGCCATCACGGTGTCCTCCACATCCACAGGGATAGGGTCTTCTAAGGTGTCAGGTTTGCCATACCGATAGGGATGGAAAGCGTGTGTGCGCGCGGCGACGGTATCCACCTCGCCCACGTGATAGCGGAACAGGTCGGCGAAATGTACACCGCCATCCAGCACCCATCCACCGCCAGCGTCCATACGGTGTTCGCGCCAGGTCCAGTACCATAACCTCTCGCCAACGTCCAGCCAGAATACCATGCGAATCTCGCCGATGTCGCCCTGCCGAACCGCCCAGTGGATTGCACGGTGTTCGGGGGCGCGTCGATAGTTCTCCGCCACCTGAAACACAGTGCCTGCCTTCTCTGCCGCCGCCAGCATCTGTCTTCCTGCCTTGAGTGTAAGCGCGAGAGGCTTCTCGATGGTCACATGCTTGCCTGCCTCAAAGCAGCAAACAGCCAGCGAATGATGGTTGCGGTGTACGGTGCAAATGTCTACTGCATCCAGACTCTGCTCCGTTTGCAGCATCTCTTCCAGCAGCTGGTATGATGCGGGACGTTTGCCTTGAAACTGCGCAACCTCATCCGCCATTTTTTCGGCGCGAGAGCGGTCGATATCCACAACGGCGATAACCTCGAAATCGCGCAAGCCCGCTTCCCAGAGCTTCCTCAGTCCTTCACGGTGTGCACCCGCGATGCCACCGCAACCGATTATCGCCAGCGTCACCTTCTCTGCCATCTGTCGCCCTCCACGAAGATTATGCAGGAGTACCTGTTTCGAGAGAGCGGAGGGGTTTCCTGCCGGAGGCAAGAGGGAGGCAGGGCGGGGGCGAGTGGAATACAGGGATTATCTCCCCCGCACCAGCGATTCGCCAGCGGATAGCAGTTCCTGTACCGCTTCCGGCGTCGAGGCTTCGGCGTATATGCGCACTACCGGCTCAGTGCCTGATGCCCGTAGCAGCAACCACGCTCCATCCTCAAACAAGAACTTGGTACCGTCCATGCGGTCAATCGCCTTCACCGGCATTCCAGCAACCTCTTTCGCTGCGGTTTGCGCGATCCGCTCGCTGGCAGCGGGCATCTCCTCACGCTCCAGGTGAAGGTCGATACGGTCGTAGTGATGCTCGCCCACCAGCTGGAAAATCTCCTGCACCAGCTCACTGAGTTTTTTCCCACTGAGCGTCATCGCTTCCAGCAACATCAATCCCATCAGCACGCCGTCGCGTTCGGGGATATGATGCTGGATGCCGATGCCGCCGCTCTCCTCGCCGCCAATCAGTACGTCGCCCTGTAACATGTTCTCGCAGATATATTTGAAGCCAATAGGAGTGATGGTCAGTGGCAACTCGAAGCGCCGACACAGCGCATCGATCATGTTGGTAGTGGAGATAGTCTTGATCACACGTCCGCGCCAGCCGCGCCTGTTCACCAGGTGGTACAGGGTGATGGCAAAAATGCGGTGGCTGTCTACGAAGTTGCCGTGCTCGTCTACTGCGCCCACGCGGTCGGCGTCGCCGTCCAGCGCGATACCGATGTCCGCCCCCTCGCAGAGCACGGTCTCCATGAGCAAAGCAAGGTTGGAGGCGATGGGCTCGGGATTGACACCGCCGAACTGTGTATCTCGGCTCTCCCGGATTGCGGTTACCTGTGTGCGTCCGTCTTGTAGCAAGGTGCGCAGGTAGCCCGCCCCCGAACCGTGCATCGCATCGGCAACCACTTTCCAGCCCGCGTCCAAGATACGTGGCATGTCCACCAGAGTCGTCAGGTGCTGCAGGTATTCCGCAGTGAGGTTTTCGATGCGCAATTCGGCGGGGTTATGTGCAACCACCGGCTCGCCTGCCAAAATCCGCTGCAGGTGTGTTTCAATCTGTTCGGTGATTTCTGGTAGGGCAGAGCCGCCATAGTGCGCCTTGAATTTGAAGCCGTTGAACTGCGGTGGGTTATGGCTGGCGGTAATCATCACGCCGCCCTGCGCTCTCCGGTGATACACCGCGTAAGACAGTGCAGGCGATGACAACGAACTTTCGGAGAGCACGGCAGGCAGTCCGCACCGCGCCAGCTCCTCAGCTGCTACTCGAGCAAACACCTCCGACTTGAACCGGTTATCATATCCTATCAACACGCCATGTCCGTCGGGCTTTGCGTTGTGCAGGTATTCCGCTACCGCCCGCGCCACTAAACGCACGTTGGCTTCGGTGAAATCTTCATCAATCACTCCACGCCAGCCATCTGTGCCAAAGCGGATTTCCACCTGCGACCACCTCCTTGCGCGTTATTCTACCTCCATAAAAAGTATACAGGACTCCATGACTATCTTGCGGAGGGAGCGTACCTCTGTGATAGAAAGGGTGTTTCTAATACGCCCTGGCGAATATCGCCTGTTGTGTAGTCTCCTTACCGGTCAGGATACACTTTCCGGCTTTGCCGGGTTGTTCGAAGGGAATAACGCGGATGGTCGCCTTTGTCTCCGCCTGTACACGCTCTTCATCCTCCGTTCCCCCTGCCCAGTACGCCCGCGCGAAACCGGTCTCTACCGCCTCTTTGAGTTGCTCGTAACTATCCACATCGGCGGTACGTTGCTCGCGGAAGCGCAGGGCGCGGTCATACAGGCTCTGCTGGATCGCGGTCATCAGCTGGCTTATCTGTTCGGCTAGCCCTTCCTGCGGCGCGAAGGTTTTGCCTTCACGCCCGGGTGTGTCGCGCCTTGCCAACGCGACGGTACCCTGTTGCACATCGCGAGGGCCGACCTCCACGCGCACGGGCACGCCACGCACCTCCCACTCGTTGAACTTAAAGCCGGGCGTCATCTCGTCACGGTCGTCCAGCTTCACACGGAAGCGCTCCGCCAGCTGCGCACGTAGTCGTTCTGCACACTCCAGCACCGCCGAGCGCTCGGCATCGCTCTTGTAGATGGGCACGATGACCACCTGTATTGGAGCGAGTTTGGGCGGTAATACCAGCCCCTCATCGTCGGAATGCGCCATGATGAGCGCGCCGATCAGCCGCGTGGATACGCCCCACGAAGTGGTCCAGACATATTCCTGGCGGTTGTCGGGCGTCTGATACATAATCTCAAACGCCTTTGCAAAGTTTTGTCCCAGGTTGTGCGAGGTTCCCGCCTGCAGGGCGCGCCCATCCTGCATCATCGCCTCAATGGCGTAGGTGCGCAACGCGCCAGCGAATTTCTCTCGCTCTGTCTTTCGTCCTCGTAGCACGGGTATCGCCATCACCTTCTCGGCGAAGTCGGCGTACACCTCATGCAGGATGCGCAACGTTTCCTCTTCTGCCTCCTGCTCGGTGGCGTGTGCAGTATGCCCCTCTTGCCACAGGAACTCCAGCGTGCGCAAAAAAGGGCGCGTGCGCATCTCCCACCGTACTACGTTCGCCCACTGGTTGATCAGCAGGGGCAGGTCGCGCCACGATTTAACCCACTTGGCGAAGCTATGCCCGATAATCGCCTCGGAAGTAGGGCGCACCACCAGCGGTTCAGCCAGCTGTTCACCGCCTCCGTGTGTGACCACCGCCACCTCTGGCGCGAAGCCTTCGACATGCTCTGCCTCTCTCTGTAGAAAACTCATCGGGATAAACAGCGGGAAGTAGGCGTTTACATGACCTGTTGCCTTAATACGGTTATCCAGCTCCCGCTGGATCAGCTCCCATATCGCGTAGCCGTGTGGGCGAATAACCATGCAGCCGCGTACAGCAGAGTAGTCTGCCAGCTCCGCCTTCTCCACGATATCCAGATACCATTGTGAATAATCCTGTGACCGGGGGGTGATGCCTTCTTTGGGCATGATGTTCCTCCTTCCGATGATTGCACGAGATTATTTTACACACATGGAAGGAGTCTGGCAACGTTTGTGGGTAATGGCAACTCGGGTGAAACCTTATCCGTTCCAACTGGTCATATAAAGAGGGTTTGAAGCAGAGCATACATGGAGGAGTAGCGTGAGAACCTTTTTACGTCGGCGAGCGAGGCTGCTGTTGTTCGGTTGCTTGCCTTTGCTGATTCTGCTGGGAGGCGCCGGCTGGTGGGGCTATCGTCTGGTGAGCAAGGCGGCTCCGCCGCCTCGCCTGGTAGAGGTATCTCGTGGCGACGTGGAGATTATCGTCGCCGAGTCGGGGGCGCTGGAGCCGCTGCGCAAGGTGGAAGTCAAAAGTAAAATCGCCGGGCGCATCCTCAGCCTGGACGTGGAGGCAGGGGATGTGGTGCGCGAGGGGCAGCTGATTGCCCGCATCGACCCGGTAGAGGTGGAAGCCAGCTTGCGCCAGACGGAAGCGCAACTGCGCGCCGCGCTCGCCCGACTTGAGCAGGCGAGGCTCTTAAGCGGTTATCAGCCCGCAGACATCGCTGCGCAGATCGAGCAGGCGCGCAACGCCGTGCGTACCGCCGAGATACGCTATCAACAAGCGTTGCGCGAAGCGCAGACGCAACCTGAGGTCACGCAGGCAGCTCTGGAACAGGCGGAAGCCACCTATCAGGCGGCAGTGGACAATCTGAATCTGTTGTTGAAGGTCACCCACCCGCAATTGCGCACCGACGCGCAGGCGGCGGTGAACGAGGCTCGCGCCCAGCGTGACGACGCCAGACGCCAGCTGGAACGGCAGAAGGGGTTGCTGGCGAAGGGGTTCGTTTCGCAGCGCGAGGTAGACCTTGCCGCCACCCAGCTCACCGCCGCGGAGGCGCGCCTGCAGCAGGCGGAACAACGCTTGCAAACGTTAGAGGAGCAGTTGCGCCTGCAGAAGGCGGATGCCGAATCGCGGGTGAAACAGGCAAAGGCGGCTCTGGATCAGGCGCGCGCACAGGCAAAGCGTGACGAGCTGCGTCAGCAAGAAGTGGAAACCGCCCGCGCCGCGCTGGACGATGCCCGCATGAGGCTAAAGCTGGCAGAAGCGAACCGCGTGCAGCTGTCTGTGCGCGAGAAGGAGGTACAGCAGGCGCAAGCGTCAGTAGAACAGCTGCAAAGCGCACTGAAAGAAGCCCGCACCCGCCTGGCAGACACCGTTATCCGCGCCCCCATGAGCGGCGTGGTCACCCAGAGATACATCGAATCGGGAGAGCTGGTTACCTCGGGAGTAGCTACCTTCTCTTCGGGGATGCCGCTGGTACAGATAGCCGACCTGTCGCGTATGCGCATCAAACTGCAGGTGAACGAGGTAGACATCGGCAAGGTAAGGGTTGGGCAGAAGGTGGAGATTCGCCTGGACGCCCTGCGCGACGAGGTATTTGAGGGCAGGGTGCGTAAGGTAGCCCCTGCTTCGGCGGTAGCGCAACAGGGCGCGCCCGGCGGCGCGGTCATTAAGTTCCCCGTCGAAGTAGAGATTGAAAAGCCTGACCCGCGCATGAAACCGGGCATGAGCGCGAAGTGCCGAATCATCGTGGAGCGCAGGCAGAACGTACTGCGCCTGCCCAAAGAGGCGTTGCAGTTTGTGGACGCCAGTACCGCGAAAGTAAGCGTGGTACACCGCCAGATGGTAGACGGCAAAGCGGTGGACAAGAACGAAACGCGCACCGTCAAAACAGGCTTGCGCGGCGACGCCTTTGTGGAGATACTGGAAGGGCTGAAGGAGGGTGAGAAGGTGCGCCCGCAACCGTTCACCGGTCCCAAACGCCAGCAATTCGAAATGAATATCGGCGGACCGGGCGAGGAGAACCGCGAGGAGCGTCGGCAATGAGCCTGATAGACTCTTTCCTTACCGCGCTGGCGAACCTGCGTCGGCATAAGCTGCGCTCGCTGTTAACCATGCTGGGCGTCATCATCGGCGTGGCGGCGGTGATCCTGATGGTGTCGCTGGTGGAGGGGGCGCGGACGCGCGTGGTGGAGGAGTTCCGTCAGCTGGGTTCCAGCCTCATCATCATTGTGTACGACCCCTCTCTGCGCAAGCGCGGCGAAACGCCCGGCAGCATCGAAGGGCTGCGCATGGAAGACGCCCAGGCTATCCTGCGGGAGTGCTCCAGCGTGAAGATGGTGAGCGCGGAGTTCACCGTAGGCAACCAGAAGGTACGCTACGGCGCAGAGGAGATGGACGCTGCGGTAGACGGCTGTCAGCCCGAGTACCTGTATTTGCACAACCTGCAGGTAGAGCGCGGACGGTTTATCACCCAGGAGGACCTGGACAGCTGGGCGAAGGTATGCGTGCTGGGCAAGGAGGTACAAAAGCGGCTCTTTGGCGACCGCGACCCGATTGGCGAGACCGTAGAGATAGCAGGCGTCTCTGCGACGGTGGTGGGTGTGCTCGCTCCAAAGGGCAGAACCTTTGGCGAAGACTGGGATAAGCGGGTGTTCGTGCCCATTACCTCGTTGCAAAAGCGGTTGGTGGGGGTAGACCTGGTGTCGGTGATCTTTGCGCAGCCGCGCGAACCCGAGCGCACCACCGAGACGATGGACGAAATCTGGCAGGTGCTGATGCGCCGTCATGACAA
>JANWYZ010000104.1 GCA_025054895.1 bacterium
CGTAGAGCGGTGGGGCAATCATCCGCTGTTCATCGAGGCGGTTGCACGCAAGATACGTGAGGCGATGGAGGGCTGGCAACCAGAGCAAACGATGGTGGTTTTCAGTGCGCACAGCCTGCCCGCCCGTATCCACCAGTGGGGCGACCCTTACGAACACGAGTTGCTGGAGAGCGCGCAGCTGGTGGCTCAGAGCCTGCAACTACCGTACTGGACATTCGCCTATCAGAGCGCAAGCAGCACCGGCGAACCCTGGCTAGGTCCGGATATTCTGGAACGCCTGGAAGAGATAGCCAACGAGCGGTTGCAAAAGCAGGTGCTGTGCTGCGCTATCGGCTTCGTAGCGGACCATCTGGAGGTGCTGTACGACCTGGACGTAGAGGCACGGCAACAGTGTGGCGCTCTTGGGTTGCAGTATCGGCGCGCCGCCTCGTTGAATGATGATCCGCTGATGGCTGAAGCGGTTGCGGATGTCCTGCTACGGAAGATGGAAGAGGCGGGGCTCACGCCCCGCTAAAAGGTCGGTTGGCGAGACCAGGGCGGCTGTTCATAACCCCCCTGCTAAAACGGTTCGCCGCACCGTTCACGGCAGACCGGGCTAAAACAGCCTAGCCCTCAGAATCACCTCGTTCGTCTGCCATAGGGCACCACCTCCTTTCGGAGGCAGTATGCCACATTTTGGTGGGCGATGTCAACCACGCAACTGCAAGCGCACCTGCTCCACCAGTTCTACCGTCTGCGGCAGGGCGCACTCGGTGTCCGTGCAGGGCTGGCAGGTAACGCGGGCGCGAACCTCGCCTGTATCTTGCGTAACCTCGCCGATGCCGATAACCGGAACCACCACACGCAGCTCACCGCGGTAGACCGGCACCGGTTGCGCCGAGTCGGGCGTCTGTAAGGTATCGGGCGGGGGAAACATCGGTTCACCGAAGATCAACGGTAAAGTGCTGGACATCTCGATGCGTGTGGGCACAAGTTCCTCGGGAACGTCTTGCGCACCGTTGATATGCCAGCCGCGTTCCATCAGGAAGCGAATCATCACACCGCCCTCCATGATGTGCATCTGCACATTGACCGGCAAACCGGTAGAAGGCATCATAGACTGAACCTCTCCTGCATCGGGTACCTCTTCCAGTGCGTCGCCGGTGAGCAGTAATAGCGCGTGTATCAGGCTATCCGAACCCTGCGGGTACTTCTGGATGGGCGACCATAGCGAACGGAGGATACGGTAAGCAAAGTAGCCGTAGTTTTCCTCTCCGGTCACGCTGTACAGCTTCGCCAGCAGTCGCGCCATGGCGCCGTTTCCGCATGGGGTGGATCGGTCATGCACCTCTTTCACTCGGGCAAGGAGCCTGTCATGATAGTCGGCGGTGTTGACGAACGCCTGATGCTCCTCGTCCCAGAAATCCGCGATGGCGCGGTTTGCCAGGCGCTTTGCCTCCGCCAGCCAACTCTCATCCTCTGTGGCTTCGAACAGCTCCAGCAACCCCGATCCGAGCAGCGCGTAATCTTCCAGGTAAGCGGGTATCGCCGCCTCGCCGTCGCGGTATCGTCGCAGTAGGCGTCCTTCGTCGTCTACCATCTTTTGCAGGATAAAGCGCGCGGCTTCTTGCGCCGCCTGTACGTACCCCTCGTCGTCTAACACCACTCCGGCGTGAGCGAGGCTTTCTATCATTAAACCATTCCACCCCGCCAATACCTTGTCGTCGCGCAAGGGGGGCACGCGCTGCAGACGCGCCTGCAGCAACATCTCGCGGGCGGCTCGCATTTTCTCCTCGAGGTCGCCGGGGGTCATGCCCAGCTCGGCGGCAATCTGGCGCAGGGGAGCGCGCAGATGCACAATATTCCTGCCCGTCAGCTGTCCAGTGGCTTCCTCGCGGTAGTTGCCGTCCGGGCGGACGCTGTACACGTTGCAGAACAGGTCTGCCAGGGTGGGTGGAAGCACCTTGCGGATTTCGCCAAGCGTCCACGTGTAGTACTTGCCCTCCTCGCCCTCGCTGTCGGCGTCTATCGCGCTGGCGAACGCTCTGTCTTCCACGCGCATCTCGCGCAGCACCCACCCGTAAATCTCCCGCGCCACTTCTGCATAGTGCGAATGACCAGTTAGACCGTACGCCTCGGTGTATGCCCATCCCAGTTGCGCATTATCGGTGAGCATCTTCTCGAAGTGGGGCAGTAGCCACTGCGCGTCGGTGGAGTAACGGTGAAATCCTCCGCCGATATGGTCGCGGATTCCGCCCAGCGCCATCGCATCCAGCGTGCGCAAAGCCATCTGCAGGGCGTCTTCGCTGTCCAGATTCTCCGCGAGCCAGAAGAGCACCGGGAAGGCGGTGTTGGGGGGGAATTTGGGTGCGTTGCCGAAGCCACCGTGCACGGAATCGAAGTGCTGACGCATCTGCTGCAGGTAGTCGCCGATGATACGCGGGTCGGGTTCACCTTCCATCTGCTCGTAGCGGGCGGCGACCACCTGTTGTATGACTCCTGTGATTTCACGAGCGGATTGCAGCACCTCCTCGCGTCGGGTCTGGTAAGCGTCGGCGAGCTGACGAGCAATCTGCGCAAAGATTTCGGGTGGGTAGTAGGTTCCTGCGAAAAAGGGCTCGCCTTCTGGGGTCATAAACACAGACATAGGCCATCCGCCGCGCCCCGCGAGAAGTTGCACCGCCGTCATGTAGATGTCGTCGATGTCCGGGCGTTCCTCACGGTCTACCTTAATACACACGAAGTTGCGGTTGAGAATGTCTGCAATACGCTGGTCCTCGAAGCTCTCATGCTCCATGACGTGGCACCAGTGGCACGATGAGTATCCTACCGAGAGGAAGATGGGTTTGTCTTCGTGCATTGCCCGCTCGAACGCCTCTTCGCCCCAAGGATACCAGTCGACGGGGTTGTGCGCGTGTTGTAAGAGGTATGGGCTCTTTTCGTGGATGAGGCGATTGGGTTGCATCATTGAACGCTTCTCCTTCTTCCCGCGCGAGCGCGGCTAACATTGCCATTATTGTACCCGATTGCTCTGCTATGGTACCAGCTTTGCCCAGTCGGGTTCGATAAACACAAAATGGGTACGTCCGTCCCGGCGCAGGAAGATACGTATAACCTTTGGACGCTCGCGCACCACACGCGCCATTGCTTGCTCGAAGGCGTGCGTGTCGGCGATAGCCGTGCTGTTGATGCTCAGTATCAAGTCGTCCGAGCGCAAACCTGCCAGGTTTGCCCAGCCGCCCGTGGTACATTCTACTACCAGCACGCCCTTCTGGTCGCGGCTCCAGCGGTGCTCCATGCGGTCCAGCGGCGTGATGTCGCGCACCACAAACTCGAGCTCTTTCTGGCGTACCCGTCGCGCGGTCTCTCCAGAGGCAGGAGTCTCCTCCAGCGTCACGGATACCTTCTGCGTTTTGCCCCGGCGCAGGATAGTCAGTTCCACCTGTTCGCCGACAGACAGCTCTTCGATAAGCTGCTGCAGTTCGTCGGCGTCTTGCGGGCGCGAGGCTTCCAGCTCCGTATCGTTCACAGCAAGGATGATGTCGCCGATGCGTAAGCCTGCTTTTCCTGCTTCAGTCCATGGATACACTTCGGTGATGCGGAAGCCGCGCGCCTGGTCTACTCCTACTGCTTTTGCTATTTCAGTGGTGACCACCTGCGTCTTAACACCCAGCCAGGGCTTTGCCAGTTCGCCGCCTATAGTGTCGGGAGGCGGTGTCGTTAGCTTCACAACTGTAACCAGATGCTCCTCGCCGCGGCGGAAATGCACGATCGCTTCTCCGCCGTTCTGTGCTGCCGCGCTGAGCGCCTTGCGTAAGGCGGCAAGGTGAGGCGTTGCGGTGTTATTAACGGAAGTGATGATGTCATTACTCTTCAGGTTTGGACGTGCACTGTCGAAGGGGTAGCCCGGACGCACGCCCGTTACCAGTACGCCCTGTTGCGTGGCGAGCTTCCGCGCCACCATCATCGCACGGGTGATATTTTGGGCGGTGATGCCTGCTTCGCGAAACTCGTCTTCATCGCCTCGCGAACGTTCCCACTGTGTCGTCACAGCAGCCACCGTACGTGGCTTGCCTCCACGAAGCAGGCGGATGGACACCTTCTTGCCTATCGGCAGAGAAGCCATTTTCTGGTAGAAGAGGGGTATCTCCTCGAAAAAGCGGGCGTTGGTTGCTAAACCGTCTATGGACAGGATGATGTCGCCGGGCTGGATGCCAGCCTTTTGTGCGGGCGAGCCGGGGAATATGGAGGAAACCAGCACGCCCGTTTTGCGCCCCAGTTTTTCTACCGGCAGCACCGTTACCCCCAGCCATCCACGCTGGATCCGTCCTGCCTTCAGCACCTGTTGCAGCACGTTTCTCGCCAGATTAGACGGGATGGCGAAACCCATGCCCCTGCCGCCCAGCTCGTTGATGCCTACGACCTCGCCTTTTAGATTCACCAGCGGTCCACCTGAATTGCCTGGCAGTATCAACGCATCGTGCTGGATCCAGCGAGTGAGCAAGCCGGTGCTTTCGCCTTCGTCCAGCTCCATCTCCTCCAGCTCAGTCTGCGTGAAGTCGGTGAATACACGCCTGGTGTTAGAGATAATGCCCAGCGTCGCCGACGAGGAGAGCATCAGCGGGTTGCCCATCGCCAGCACGTATTCGCCCACCTTCAGCGCATCCGAGTTGCCCAGAATGGCGTAGGGAAAACGGCGTTTGGGGTCAGCGCGCAGTTTGAGGATACTCAGGTCAGTAAGCGGATCGTGTGCCACAACGGTAGCCTCCAGCGTCTCGCCGGTGGTCAGGGAACAGGTGATGCGTGTGGAGTTGCCCGCTACATGATAGTTGGTGAGCACGTGCCCCTGTGGCGTGACGATGACTCCACTCCCCCCCGAAGGCGAACGCTGGGCGCGTCCCTCACTGAAGTAGCGCGTGACCGCCAGAATGTTCACCACCGCTGGGTACACTTTATCGCGGGCGCGCTCGATATCGCGCCGCAGGGCGTCGGGATATGCCCGCTGAGCGGAAACAAAAGACAAAGTACCAAACAGATATAAGGAGCATAGAACGGCAGGGATAGCAAGTTGCATTCTTCCAAGCATGCGTTTCCTCCGTCTACCGAATCTCAGCAGCCTAACACGAGTACCGTTTCGTAGTAAGCATCGAGTGAACGGGGGCGTGCCACCGCGTTCTGTTTATTCAATTCAACGTGAAGAACCTTCTCCACATCCAAACCGTTTGCCTGCACCAGCTCCGACACGATTGCCGCGTTGTCGAGGACTCGCACCTCTCCTATTCACGTGAAGGATTTCGCCCCACGTGAAGTTAATTGTAAAAACAAAGAGACACAGTTGCCGGAAGGGAGAAGTCAACCTCAGCCTGTCGGGAAAGTGGCAGGGTGGCAGGTAAGGGGGCATCGTGGCAAGTATGCATGTTCGTCCAGAGAAACAGCAAGCAACAGCGCCCGGGCTGGTACGTCATCTGCAGTGTATTGTGGGTGAAGATGCGGTGCTGTACAAACCGTTTGACCTGATGGTGTATGAGTGCGACGCCTATACTATCGAGAAAGCAGCGCCGCAGGCAGTGGTTTTCCCAACCGAAACAGAGCAAGTGCAACAGGTAGTGCAGCTGTGTAACCGTCTGGGCATCCCGTTTGTACCGCGCGGGGCAGGGACGGGTTTATCCGGCGGCGCGCTGGCAGTAAAGGGCGGTGTGGTCATCTGTACCAGCCGTATGACGCGCATCATAGAGGTAGACATTCCTAACCGGCGTATCACCGCGCAGGCGGGGGCGATTAACCTCGACCTGACGAAGGCGGTGAAAGCGTATGGTTACCACTATGCGCCCGATCCCTCCAGCCAGGGCGTCAGCACCATCGGAGGCAACGTGGCGGAGAACGCAGGTGGCCCGCACACGCTAAAGTATGGGGTGACTGTCAACCATGTCACAGGTTTAGAAGTAGTTCTGCCTGATGGCGAGGTGGCATGGTTCGGCGGTAAGTGTGAGGAATCGCTGGGCTACGACCTGGTGGGCGTATTCACAGGGAGCGAGGGCACGCTGGGTGTACTTACTACCGTCATCGCCAAACTCACTCCCCTGCCTCAGGGCTGGCGTACCTTGTTGGCGGTGTACCCGCGTCTCGAGGACGCTTGCCAGACGGTCTCCGATATTATCGCTGCGGGCATCGTGCCTGCAGCGATGGAGATGATTGATCGCACGACCCTGCAAGCGGTGGAGGAAGCGTTCCACTTTGGCTTCCCACAGGACGCTGATGCGGTGCTGGTGATAGAGTTGGACGGGCTGGAAGCGGCACTGGACAGGCAGCTGCAGCGCGTAATAGATATCTGCCATGCGCACCATGCTGAGCAGATTCGCCTTGCCCATGACGAAGACGAACGTACCCGCTTGTGGACAGCGCGAAAGAAAGCGGTGGGTTCGCTGGGCAGGCTGGCTCCCAGCACCGTGACGCAGGATACGGTGGTTCCGCGAAGCAAGCTACCTCAGGCGTTACGAAGTATCATGCAAATTGGGCAGGAGTACGGTGTGCGCATTGCCAACGTCTTCCACGCGGGAGATGGAAGTCTGCACCCGATAGTGCTCTTCGACGAGCGCGACGCCGAGCAGGTGCGCCGGGTGCGCGCTGCAAACGATGCGATTGTGCGTCTATGTATCCAGATGGGGGGCAGCATCACCGGAGAACACGGCGTCGGGGTGGAAAAAGCGCACTATATGCGCCTGCTCTACAACGATAGCGATTTGAAAGCGATGCAAAAGGTGCACAACGCCTTTGACCCATTAGACCTGTGTAACCCCGACAAGATATTGCCATGCAACGATTCAGGGCAACAGTCAAACCTTCCCCGCTAACCAAGGTGGAGGCATCCTAACACTTCGCCACAACCGTTGCTGGTCGCGGGGAGCGTGCTGCTCCCGATGTCCTTCAGTATAGCGGTCGTATCTTGATATTGCGGAACCACACCTCGTTTCCGTGATTCTGCAAACCGATGTAGCCCGGCTTTACCATCTCCTTGTAAGCGTATTTGAACTTGTTGGGAGTGCCATCGGGGTTTTTGCCTGCCTCTGTCCACTGGCTCAGGTCGACATCCACAATCTTTTCGCCGTTCATGAATGCCATGAGGTGGTTATCCCGGCAGCACACACTAAGGCTGTTCCATTCGCCGGCGGGGCGAACGGCGTTTTTCAACGGCGCAACGATGTCGTAGAGTGCGCCACAGTCGTGCTTGCCCGGCTGCGCTCTGCCGTAGCTGTCCAGAATCTGGATTTCCATACCTGTGTTGACCGGGTCGTTCCGGTCCCAGATGCGTACGAACACACCACTGTTGGCGTTGGGTGACATCTTGAAATCGAGACGCAACACAAAGTTTTTGTACTGGTCGTTCGAATACAGCATCCCGCCGCCTCTGCCGGTACAGTAGATGGTTCCATCCACCACACGCCACGCTCCCTGATTGTCAGCAGCCGTCCAGCCGGAGAGGTCGTTCCCGTTGAAGAGCAATTTCCACCCAAAACGTTGCTCGCGCGGAGAGAGGGTGTTGTGTTGCTGGGCGGCAACAGTAGCGCACACCCATAGAGTTATCCACAGCCACAAGCCTATCCGTCGCATCCCTGTTTACCTCCTTCAGGATAGTGGTCAGTTACGACTGGGGACATGCAGCCTGCACAGCAGCCTGTGCGTGCGGTTGCTGATGTCCCGCACAGGTAGGAGATCCCTGTCGTTGCCGTCTGCGATGCGCTTACCGATGTTGCTGCAAACGCACTCACCAGCATAACAAAGCACCTTTTTGTTCTCTACGTTAACGGGAAGAATCCTGCCTGTGGTGACATATCGTCTCGTACACTGTCAGGGACAACTCTGCGATGAAAGGCGCGGCAAGTCGGCGATGCTCGAAACCGCGAGTGAGCACCACAAGAGTATAACACCCTGCTGGCGTCCATATCACGGCCGAATCGTGGTGATGACCGCTGATTTCTCCCGTTTTGTTAGCCACTTTCGCCTCGTCGGGCAGCAGAGCGGGTATCTGGTCGCGGTAGAACTGTTCGCGCATTATCTCAAGCATTTGCTCGCAGCCTGCGTCGGAAACTAACATGGCGCCGTCCGTCGCGCGTATCGCACCCTGTGCCATCCACTTCAGCAGGTCGGCTATCTCGGAGGCACAGCAGAGGTTTTCCCGTCCCTGTTCGGCGGCGGCGAAATCGTACATCTTGCGTTGCAGAGTGGTGTGACAGAAGCCTAACAGTTTCAAAAACTGCTGCACCCTCTCCACGCCCACGCGGTCGATGAGCATATTGGTTGCGGTATTATCGCTGAGCACAATCATCAACACTGCGAGGTCGCGCAGGGTGAGCTCCAGCCCGGTGTGCAATTCGCGCAGAATGCCCGAGCCTGGGGTGCGGACGCTGTTGTGTAGAGGCATCATCTCGTGCCAGTCCAGCGCGCCTTGCTCGTTCAGCCAGAATAGCGCTGCAAGTAGCGGTACTTTGATGATGCTGGCGGAGCGGAAGGTCTGTGTGCTGTTGATATCCAGCTGCACATCGATATCCACGCCACGCACCGCCAGCCCTACCTCGGCAGGAACAGAGTGTACCTTTTCGGACAGCTCGTGCAGGAGATCGTGCTGCATGTGCTGCACCCCTTTCAGTACGCGCCCAGTTCGCGCAGGCGTTCATCGCTGATGCCGAAGTGGTGCGCGATTTCATGCATCAATGTTCGGCGGACGGCGTCGCGGATCCGCTCCGGTGTACGGTGGCGACGCTCTATAGGACGCTGGAAGATGGTAATGCGGTCGGGGAGGAGAGGTTCGCCGGAAGTGACGCCTCGTTCGGTAAGCGGCACCCCCTCGTACAGCCCGAACAGGTCTTCCCAAGGACGCAACCCCGCCTTGCGCCGCTGTTCGGGGAGGGGGGTCCACTCGACAAGCACCTCCACGTTCCTCAAGTGATGCAGGATGTCTTCAGGCAGCGAATTGATCGCTTCCTCCACCAACCGTCGGAACTCAGTGGGCGACATTGCTCATGCTCTCCTTCGGTAGCGCAGGTACAATTCGCCTTCGTGCTCGTACACCGACAGCAGCTGCATCCTTACTGCCTGCTCGCGCGGCATACCTGTCCCTTCGACGGTGGTTGGGATATGGCGCCCCCCTTTCACTTTCGGGGCAAGCGTAAGAAACCACTCGTCTATCAATCCCGCCGCAAACATTTCGAAGTTCAACTCGCCGCCTCCTTCGCAAAGCAGGCGTTCGACCCCCAGGTGTTGGCGCAGGAAATACAGAGCTTGCGACAGGTTAACCTTGCCCGCTCCACACACGACTACGTGCGCAACCTCCTGTAGCGACCTGCGCTGTGGCTCCGGCATCTGCTCAGTGGTGAAAACCACCGCTTTGCCAGGCGACTCGGTAAAGAAGCGAGCGTCGGCGGGAACATTGCCGCTTGTGGTAACCACCGCTCGCCATAAGGACGGTGGGTAGGTAATATGCCCTGCGCGAAGCGTGCTTGCGCCAATAAGCACTCCCTGAGCGTTTCCTTGCAGACGCTTCATCAGCTTCTGGTCCATCGGGCTACCCAGACCGGAAGCGGTGTCGCCCACTTCACCCAGTGTGATTTTGCCGTCCAGTGTGCTCACCATGTTAAGGAACACATAAGGGCGGTCGGGCGGGGCAAGGGGAAAGGTTATCTGTTGGTACAGGCTCTCTTCCGAATGGCTTTCGCCGGTCAGGTCGAGCAGGCAGCGCACAACGCCATCTCCTTTCGCTGAGGTTTGTATCCAGTATACCCTCTTCTGGCAGGCAGAAGACGCGCCCCCTTCTTCGCAGAGAAGAAGGGGGCGGGGGGGAACAGGGTTACAGCGGTTCACCGCCTTTGTCAACGTTCTCGCGGGTGTAGATGCGTGTGCCCAGCGTAATGTTCTTGGGAACCTGTTCGCCCTTCAATATCTTCAGTGCGGTCTCTATTGCCTCTTTGCCTCCAGTGGGATACTCAAAGGTGGCGGTAAGGATGCCTTCCCGAACGTAGCGTACCCCCTCATGAGGCAGAGCGTCGATGCCGATGAACTTGATGGTTTTCTCGCGTCCTTTGCCCTCCTGCCGCGCAGCAAGGTATGCGCCGTGTGCGCTGGGGTCGTTGTGTGCGTACACTGCGTCAATCTGCGGGAAGCGAGCCAGGGCTGACTGCATCTCCCGTTGGGCAATGGGCTCCAGCCACTGGCAGTCGGCTTCGAAGATGACCTCCAGTTGCGAGCCAGCGATGCCCTCACGGAAACCCTTGTGACGCTCCTGACCGGGGGTGGAGGTCATCAGCCCTTTCAACTCTACCACCTTGCCCTTGCCGCCGAGCAGCTTTACCAGATACTTGCCCGCCTC
>JANWYZ010000105.1 GCA_025054895.1 bacterium
CTCACCGACGGCAAGGGGCGCACGGTGGACTTCAAGAATACGGTGCTCATCATGACCTCCAACCTGGGGTCGCAGTATCTGGCGGAGAACGCCTTCCTCGACATGCGAGAGGCGCGGATGCAGGTGCTGGAGGCGGTACGGGCGCACTTCCGCCCCGAGTTCCTCAACCGCATCGACGAGATTATCGTCTTCAACCCGCTGTCGGTGCAGGAGATTAAGCAGATTGTGGACATCCAGATTCGCCTGCTGCAGCGGCGGCTGGAGGAGAAGCACATCGGCTTGACCATTACCGACGCGGCAAAAGAGGTGCTTGCCGCCGAGGGCTTCGACCCCGTGTACGGCGCACGACCGCTGAAGCGCGTGCTGCAAAAGCGCGTGATGGACACCATTGCCATGAAGCTGCTGGCGGGCGAGTTCGCCGAGGGCGATCATGTGGTGGTGGACGCCCAGAACGGCGAGCTGGTCTTCAGCAAGCGCGTGGAAGTGGAAGTGGTAGGCTAACCGGACGACTGCCCGCAAAACGGGCACAAGGGGCTGCTCCTGCAAGGGGCATGGAACGGATGCCTTAGCGGGGGCGCCCCTGTGGATAGGGCACTCATGCGAAGATAGTGCTATTCAACCGTAGTTTCTCACGTCTGCACGGTACCCTTACGTTCTAGCTTGCTCCATCCAGCGCGTACTCCTTGCAAGGCAGTAAGCATCGACTTGATCATCACTACATACATCAGCTGACGATAGACAAATCGTTGCCAGAACAGCCACCACAGCAACTGTCCTCGTTCGCGATCGAGGCGGAACGCCACAATACCCGCCAGCAGCTCTATAGCGAAGAACAACGCATACAGGAAGCCAATTTGCGATAGGGCGGTGACCGCCTGAGGCAGAGGCTGCCAATCCTGACGTAGCACCCCCCGTGAAACCCATGCTTCGCCGACATTAGCAAGCGTCCACACCACCTGCAAATCTACCAGAGGCGAAAGCATTTGAAATAGCACCTGGAATAGCCACAGAGAAGGTAGCATTACCCAGCCAAACCATCCATAGTGTGCCAGTGCTGAGCGGTGCTTCCACAAGCATTGCAACGTGCCATAAGCCCAGCGGAACCGCTGACGGAACAAACCTTTCAGGTTGTCAGGCACCTCCGTGAGTCCGATGGCGTCATTAGCGGTAACGACACGCCAGCCTGCACGGCGCAGTCGCCAGGTGAGGTCCATGTCTTCCGCCATAGTATCGCGCTGGTAACCGCCTACTTTTAACACCGCTTCACGTCTCCATGCCCCCACTGCTCCGGGCACCACAGTGACCGCGTTGAGTAACGAATAAGCCCGTCGGTCCAGATTCTGACTGGTGATGTACTCTATCGCTTGCCATCGCGTCAAGAGATTGATACGGTTGCCTGCCTTCACGTTACCAGCAACTGCTCCTACCTGAGCATCTACGAACCGTTTGACCAGATTGGAGATAGTATCTGGCAAGAAGATGGTATCTGCGTCGAGAGCGACCAGTATCTCGCCAGTAGCGTGCTGGATGGCACGATTGAGAGCTATCGCCTTGCCCTGATTTTGCTGGCGAATTAAGCGTACTTGAGGATGCAACACGGCGAGGCGCTGCACCTCTTCTGCTGTGTCATCGATCGAACCGTCGTCCACAACAATCACTTCGAGAGGGGCATACTTGCTGTTCAGCACCGCTTGAATGGTACGCCTGATAACCTTTTGCTCGTTATATGCAGCAATGATTACGCTCACCGTCGGATGGTATTCCGTTCCCCCTTGCCAGCGACGTTCGCGCACTGCTGCAACCAGCGCGAGGGGTACCACCGTGCATACGCGGAGAATCGCTAACAGGATGGCGCTCAAGAAGGCAACGCGCAAGATGACATCCACATGATAGTTGACCTCGAACACAACCTTGTCGAAGCCCGCTATCATCAGGTCTTTGCGTGATAGAGGGGGCATCACTTTTTCACGAGACGTACCTAGCAGTTCAGACACCGTCACGAATCGATACCCACGCCTTTGTAACTCAGGAATAAGTATGCTCAGTGCCTTGACCGTTTGCGAACGGTCGCCCCCGCCATCGTGCAGCAGAATGGTGTTGCCAACCCCCGCCTGTGCTTGCTGGATCACCTGTTGGGCAATGTCCTGTGCAGTGCGCCGGTGCAACACGTGCCCGGTCTTGTAAGACTGCAGATTCCAGTCCTGCGGATCGATGAACTCGCCTACTGTGAGGTATCCCAGCTGTGAGGCAATGATGACTGGACGCACTTCTTCCGCACTGGTGGGTTCTGCATCGGCATTGTACGGTGGGCGGAATAGCAGGGTGGAGCGCCCCAGGATGCTTTGCAAGACGCGCTGGGTGGCGTTCAGTTCCAGCTGGGCACGACGCCAAGAGACTGCTGCCATGTTAGGATGCGTGAAGGTGTGGCTCCCTATCTCATGCCCCTCGTCCCACATTCTCCGTACAAGGTCTGGATGGTGCTCCGCGTTCTCGCCTATGACAAAGAAGGTCGCCCGAACTCCAAAGCGTTTCAGCGTGTCGAGAATCTGCGCAGTATAGGGCTCAGACGGGCCATCGTCAAAAGTGAGCGCCAGCCGCTTGGGATGGTAGCCGGTTCTTCGCAGCAGGAAGGGGGATGGCAGGCGGAGGTAGTTCTCGTCAGTGCAGAGCCCTGTACGTGCCTCAACCTCTATCTCACGTTCCCCATCCTGCGGCATGGAAGCGACGGAAAGGATTTCGCCTTGCCCGATGAATTCGATGTCGTAAGGGTAAGCGATACGTTTCAACGCCTGCCAATCGAGATTTTGCAGCAGACGCTGTGTCTGCAGAAAATTCCATATTGAGGGGTCTTCAGATCCCAGGACCCATAGCGCTACGCCTCGCAACCCTGCGCGGTTACCAAGTATCCACTGGTTGGCAGCTGTTACCGCGTCGAGAAACCATACCTCGTGGAACACGCCGTTGTCGTCGGTATAAGTGAAAGTAGGGTTGAGCGCTTGCGCATCAAAGTCTATCACTTGGCGTGGTGACTCGTCCGGGTGATTGTCACGGGCGCGAAGAATCGCTTCTTGAAAGGTGAGCGTTTCCGCCGACTTCGAGGCATCGTTCCAGTCGTAAGCATAATTGCCGACGCCCAGCACAAGTTTCTCCGCCGGAATGGACCTCAGCGCCTGTTGGAGGATGCGTTGTGTCCACTCAAGTGATGCTACCGGTCCGGGCGCGCCGCCTGCATAATGCTCGTCGTATGCCATAATCACCACGAAATCAGAAACATCGGCGATGTCCCGCCAATACGCGAGGGCAGCCTCCGCCTCGATGTCAACGCTAATCTGCAGCCCAGCAGGACGCAGCGTGTTTCGCAGCAGCCTGAGCCACTGCACCAGGCGTGGGTAGTCCTCGTGGTAGAGGTTCTCAAAGTCAATATTAACGCCATGAAAGCCGTTTTGGATGAGCCAATCACGAATTTGCTGGGCGAGAGCCTGTTGCGCAGGGGCACTGGTAAGGAGCCGATGTACACGCTGTGGGTCAAAGCGTCCCGCCTCCGCGTTGTTCAGAACAGGCATGATCTTCATGGCGTGTTGGCGCGCTATCTGCAGCACATCGCGGTTATGGGGCACAATGGCAGGTTCCCAGTCGTACAGGTCGAGGCGGCTGCCGTCCCGGCTGAGGTGTAGCCACTCTGGCAAGAGGTGTGTTATCCGGTCGGCGTTAGCTCGGAGAGAATGCAACCCTGTTTCCTGCCAGGTGGTGTAGAAAGCAGCCACTATCCGGGGTTCATGAGATGCGCGGAAATTTACTGCCTGAAAGCGTTTCTCATCCTGGACAACCTGTCGGAAAAGCGCCTCGCGCGTGCGCAAAAGCAAGTGACGACGCAGCCTGCTCTGACGGTTTGGTAAGTGAAACGGCAGAGCGCGTGAAGCATGGCGCGTATGGGCTGCCCCGCCACCCAGCTGGGGCAAAACTGGCACGAGTAGGAGACTCAGCACGAAAACCGTGCTAAATACCACGATCAACAATGTCAACAACCCGACTAACCGCGTTATCCACCGTTTACGTCTGCGGGAGGGGTCATAAAACACCAGTTCGTCCATGCTTTCATTCCGTGTTCATTGGGTCGTGGTGTGTGGTATAGATTTTACCCGACGTAATGGCTATTCCAACTCTTGTTAATGTTTCCTCGTTCGAATACGCAATATCTGTGAATAAGGTTTGCAGTAGCCTGTCGAGCGTCGCCGTGCCGACGTTGTTTTGGCGTTCGGCACAAACGGAGCGCGACCCTCCAACGAGGGCACGGTCAGAATGACAGACGGATTGGAGGGCGAGGCTCCTGCCGAGCCGTTGGGTTTGCACGGACGCGGCGGAGCGCGTCCCTCCAGCGAGGGAACGACTGAGCGCGAACCTCCAGTGCTGTCAGGTTGAGCGCAATCAAAGCATCTCACAGGTAGGGTGCAGACGAGATTCTGCACTCCGTTCGTAATCACAGCCGCTTGAGGGACCGCCTCTGGGCGGAGGCACGCCTGTTTACTCTTGCGCAGTTTTCTCTGGGCTGGAAGATTCTTCTTTACCTGAGGAAGAGCTCATCACCTGCTGCACCAGGTCGTTCACCTGTTGCGCCACCTCAGGCGAGACAGCCTTGCCTGTGAGGCTTTGCACCAGTGCCAGCACCTGATTCGCCAGCTGAGGCACCACACTTCCGTCGCCGCCCAGCGGTGAGCCTTTCATCAGCCCATCTACGAACGCGCCGACGCCCATGCCTCGGAAGTACTGTTGCACCATGTTTGCCATCATGCCCGGGTCGCCGAAGATGACGAACTGTCCATTGCTCATAAATCGCCCGATGGATTCGGCAACAGCCTTCTGGATGTCGCGGCCGGCTTCAATTTGCAGTTTAGTCAGTTCGAAGCGCAGAGCGGCATCGCTGAAAGTCTGCTTGTTCTCCAGCGCCTGACGCTCTACCTCCACCTGCGCCTTCTGCACTTCCACCTGCTCGCGAGCGATGTTCACGTCCACCATCTTCAGCGCCTGCTCGCCCTGAGCCACCAGCTCTTTCGCGCGCGCCTCGGCGTCCGCTTTGCGCAGGATGGCTTGCGCCTCCAATTCGGCAGCCTTCTGCTGCGCCTCGGCGCGTTTCACTTCGGCATACGCCTGCACCTCTGCATCTACCTGTCGCTTCAGCCTCTCCTGCTCGATCTGCTGCTTGGCGGCGATGAGCTTGGTCTGCGCTTCGCGCTCCGCCTGCGCGGTCACCTGCACGGTGATGATGTCCTGATTCGCCCGCTCGCGTTCCGCCTGCGCCTGAAGCGCCTCCTCTTCCGCCTGCGCACGCTCTTTCTCCTTGTTGGCGACAGCGATTTGCTTCTCGCGCTCTGCCACCTCGATCGCCTTCAGCCTTTCAATGTCGGTCTGCTTGAGCTCCTGCTCTTTCAGTACCAGCGCCTTGTCGCGCTCGATGGCGGTGGTCTGCACGGCGAGGTCGCGTTGTATCTCCGCTTCCTTAACCTGTCGCTCCTGCTCTATCTGGTAGGTTTGCGCCTCGCGCTGTTTCTCTGCGCGGATTTTGGACACCTGTGTGGCTTGTTCCGCCTCCGCTTCTGCCTGCTGGCGCTCCAGCTCCAGCACCTCTTTGCGCGTCTCCACGTTCTTCAGAGTCATCTCGCGCTGGGCGTCGCGCTCGATGCGGTTGCGTTCCACCAGCGCCGCCTGCGTAATTTCCGTAATCTTCTTCTTGCCCTGTGCATCGAAAATGTTATTGTCCGAAAGCAGCTCCTGAGAAGTCTGGTCGAGGCGCGAGATGGTGACCGACTCCAGTGTGAGCCCGTTCTGCTGCAGGTCGGTCACCACCAGGTTATGCACCGCGCTGGCGAAGGCGTCACGCTGCGCATGAATCTCCACCAGGTCCTTGGTGGCTGCCACACTGCGCAGGGCGGAGACCAGCTTCTCGAACACCAGCGCAGACACCGAGTGCGCGTCCACCGACTTTTCACCTAGCGAGCGCGCCGCGTTCAGTACGTCCTCTTTGATCGCGCGTACCTTGATGTAGAACTCTGCCTTCACGTCCACGCGCAGGTTATCTCTGGTAATCAGCGCGTCGGGACCCTTGCGCTCCACCTCCAGCTTCATCGTTTCCAGCGAGACGGGTACCACTTTATGCACCACAGGGAACACCAGCGAACCCCCGTCAATCAGCACGTGCGTACCTCCCCAGCCGGTGCGCACGTAAGCAAGGTTCGCCGAAGGCTTGAGGTAAAACCGTTTAATCGCCAGCGCGAGCGCGGAAAAAAACATCACCACCACGCCCACGATGGACGAAATCAGCGTTTGTGTCCATTCCCAGCCCAGATAAAACGGCGCGACAATCAACAAAGCGCCAATCAGCACGAATAGCAACGCAGTCATCCCTGTACCTCCCGATGGGTGATGTTATCGGCAAACGGGTTCTCCTCCACAAGATACCTGCCCGTTTCGACCTCGTAATCAGTGACGACGACAGGCGTGCCTGCAGGAAGTGGATCGCTGCCCTCTTGCACGCGACAGCTAATACGATGTACCGTACCCACTGTGTCGCGCACATCCGCCACGCCTCCCCGCTCGTCGATGGCAAACACTGCCACACCTGTTGCACCGACCAGCCGTTCACGCGACACGTTGGTAACCTGCCCCATCTGCAGGTAGCGCGCCACCACCCTGGACATGCCACGCGCGATGAGCGATGTACCGAACAGGCTAAGCGCCATACTCACCCAGACGTAAACGGCAGGAAAGCGTAGTAGCGGATGCAACGCTTGATTGCTCGCCAACCCCAGCACACCCCATAGCATCATGCAAAACGGCAGCATCACCGAAATCGGCACCCCCCGCCCGATGCCGAACGCCTCCAGTATTTGTGTTAGTACCGACTCATGATGGTTACCTGCTTCGTGGGCATGTTCCGTATGGAATTCGTGTGCAGACGCCTCATGAGCAGACTCCGCAGGCAGGTGGTGTTCCGCGTCGCCATGTTCAGCGTGAACATCTGTATCGTGACCGGCGTCGGCAGGCTCGGCGGCGATGTCCGCGCCGTGCGCGGTGTCGCCAGACTCTGCCTCGGCGTCGTACTCAGCCTCGCTATGACCGGATTCTGCGTGGGAGCCTGCTTCTGAGTGCCCCGTGGATACGAAGCCCAGCGCGGTTATGAGGGAGAAAAGCATTCCCACCACCAGCGGCAGTGCGAACAGAAGGTTCCACCAGTGCAGCAAGTTGTGCAGGTTGCTCATGGCTGTCACCTGCCTTTCAATGAAGTAGACACAACAAACACGCCTCAGGTTGCGCTGTATGGGGCGTGCAGGTTCTTGTCGGTGAACCTGCGCAGGGATTCGGTTCAAAACCGGGCAGCAATCGGTTTTCCGAATCACCTCCTGCCGTCAGAGCTACTTCCAGTCTACCACAAGGGGGATGCGCTTGTCAGCTCTTCAGGAGAATGTTCGTCGCCTCACTGCCTTGCAACAGCGTTCGCCCTGCTGATATAATCAGAGCGTACCGACAGCCGAGGAGGGGATGTCAGGTGATACTTCGGCTTACAGTCATCTGTTTCTGGTTCCTGTTTGCATCGCTGAGCGTATTAGCGGACGAAGTGGACAATCTGCTTGCCGAGGCGGTCAAGCAATATCAGGCAGGCAACGCCACGCGAGCGATAGAAACGCTGGAGGCGGCAAGGCAGAAATCGCCCAACCATAAAGGGGTGCTGCAGTGGTTGGGTTTCCTGTACCTGCGTGTAGGCAGGGCGGCGGACGCCGTGCCGGTGCTGGAACAGCTGGTGCAGATTGCCCCGAACGATGCGCAGGCGCATAACAATCTGGGCAACGCCTATCTGCATACGGGGCAGCCCGAAAAGGCGCTCGCTGAGTACCGCACGGTCATCCGGCTCAAGCCCGACTTTGCTGATGCTTACTACAATCTGGCGAATATCCTGATGAAGCAGGGTAAACTCAACGAGGCGATCGCCGCCTTCCAAACGGCTGCACGATTAGCTCCACAGGACCCTTACACGTGGAACAATCTCGGCGTTGCGCTGATGCACGCAAACCGCCCCAAGGAGGCGGTAGAAGCATACCGCAAAGCCACTGCGCTGGAGCCCAGAAACGCGCAGATGTGGACGAACCTCGGGCTTGCGTTACATGCGACGGGTAACCTGCGCGACGCCGAGGCGGCGTTCACCAAAGCGCTGGCAATCGACGCTCGGTTCCTCGCTGGCATACTTGGGCTGGCTCAGACATACGCCTCGCAGGGTCAGGATGCGAAAGCGTTGCAACTGTTCCAGCGCGCCGCCTCGATGCAGCCCGACTCGTTCGTAGCGCACTACAACCTTGGCGTGCTCTACGCTCGTGCAAACAATCCTGCTGAGGCAGAGAAAGCGTTCCGTCGCGCTCTGGAACTGCAACCGGCTCATCGCGATACACTGCTTGCGCTCGCGATGCTCCACCAGAAGGAGAAGCGTATGTCGGAAGCGGAGGGTACCTACCGGGCGCTGGTGGAAGCCTACCCCAAGGATACAGAAGGCTGGTGGCAGCTTGGCATGGTGCTGGCGCTGCAGAACAAAGGCGACGAGGCGGTGCAGGCGTGGGAGAAGCTGCTCGCGCTGGCTCCACAACATTTGCGTGGGCGTATTGCACTGGCGAACCTGCTATACCGTCTGAACCGCGACTCCGAAGCGGAAGAACACTACAAGCTGGCGCTCAAGCAGGATGAGCGTAACGTGGAAGCGCTCAACGGTTTAGGTTTAGTATGCGACCGGCAGGGCAGACTCCAGGAGGCAGAAACCTATCTCAAGCAGGCTATCGCCATAAACCCCAATTACGCCTACGCCCACAACAACCTGGGCGTCGTATACGAGAAGATGGGTAAGAAGAACGAAGCTATCGAGTGTTACCGACGGGCGTTGCGCATCGACCCAAATTATACCGATGCTCGCAACAACTTGCAACGCTTTACCCGAACCACCGCCCCATGAGCCAGATGATGATACAGCGCGTGGGTCTGATAGTGCACACGGACAAACCCGACGCCCTGCGCTTCACCCGGGAAGCGATAGAGTGGCTACAGGAACGTGGGTTGCAAGTACACGTCGAACCACATATCGCCCAGGCATTGAACATGCCCGAGTATGGTTGTGATGAGGCGGTGCTTTGCGAGAGCCATCTGCTCATCGCTCTGGGAGGGGATGGAACCATTCTGCGGGCAAGCCATCTCGCCGCACCACGCGCAATTCCTATACTGGGTGTGCATCTGGGGCGGTTTGGTTTCATTGCGCAGGTGAAACCGCATGACCTGCACACCGCTATCGCGCGCGTACAGGCTGGCGACTACAACATCGAGAAGCGACTGATGGTACGGGCAGTTGCCTATCGTGAGGGCGAACCGATATGCGATGCCCTTGCGTTAAACGATGTGGTGGTGACCAAAGGCGCGGTGGCCCGCATGATTACCCTGCAAACCTTCGTGAACGATACCTTCCTCGCCACCTATTCCGCCGACGGGGTGGTGGTAGCAACGCCGACAGGCTCTACCGCCTACTCGCTTTCGGCAGGAGGAGCAATTGTGGATCCTGCCTGCGAGGTGCTTCTGCTGACCCCGATATGCGCCCACACGCTCAGCGCACGCCCACTGGTACTACCCGCTGACAAGCAGGTGAAGGTAGTGGTCACCGCCGATGACGGCGATTTCCACCTGCAGGCAGACGGCGGCGAGACGGTGCGTCTGCGTTCTGGTGACTCTGTCCATGTGTTTCGTGCTGAGGAACGCACTCATCTGATTGTGTTTGACTCCGACGAGTTCTACACCAAACTGCGCGACCGCCTGTTATGGGGAGAGAGGGTGAACGTGTAGCCATGCTGGTAGAACTCGCTGTGGAACAGATTGCTATCATCGAGCGGCTGAACCTGCGCTTCGAGGCGGGGCTGAACGTGTTAACCGGAGAGACGGGCGCAGGCAAATCCATCCTGATTGACGCGCTTAGCCTGGCGCTGGGCGAGCGAGCGGAGACGGAGATGCTGCGTGCTGGTGCGGAACACGCTCAGGTAACGGCGGTATTTGATGTGTCTGCTCATCCTCGCCTTGTGCAGCGAGTGCAGGAACTCGGCGTTGCTCCAGAAGAGGGACTGCTCTACCTTACGCGCGAACTGTTCGCTGGC
>JANWYZ010000106.1 GCA_025054895.1 bacterium
CGGCGGTATACATCATGATCCTGCCCGCGATGGGGGTGATTAGCGAGCTGGTCGCCTGCTTCTCGCGCAAGCGGGTATTCGGCTACCACTTTGTGGCGTTCTCCAGCGTGGCGATTGCGGTGGTGGGGTTCCTGGTATGGGGACACCACATGTTCACCACCATCCAGTCGGTATACGCGGGCATGGTGTTCTCGTTTCTGAGCTTTCTGGTGGCTGTGCCCTCGGCGGTGAAGGTGTTCAACTGGACCGCTACCATGTACAAAGGGCAGGTGGACCTGCGTGCGCCGATGCTGTACGCGATGGGCTTCATCGGCTTATTCGTGATTGGCGGGCTGACGGGGCTGTTCCTCGCCTCGCTGGCGACGGATGTACACCTGCAGGACACCTACTTCGTAGTGGCGCACTTCCACTATATCATGGTGGGCGGGGCGATTTTCGGTTACCTGGGCGGTCTACACTTCTGGTGGCCCAAGATGACGGGGCGCATGTATCCCGAGGGCATCGCCAAGCTGGCAGCGCTCATCATCTTTGCGGGCTTCAACCTGACCTTCTTCCCGCAGTTCGTGCTGGGCTACCTGGGGATGCCTCGTCGCTACCACTGGTATCCTGAAGAGTGGCAGTTCCTGCATGTGATGTCTACCTCAGGCGCGGTGTTGCTGGGGCTGGGCTACATCATTCCGCTGTTCTACCTGCTGTGGTCGCTGCGTAATGGGCCGATTGCAGGCGCGAACCCGTGGGGCGCAACGGGGCTGGAATGGCAAACCGAGTCGCCGCCCACCCCCCATAACTTCGAGCAAACGCCCATCGTTACTGAGGAACCATACGCTTACGACAATCATCATGAGCGTGAGGAGGTCGCCGTTGGTTCAGGAACAAGCGCAACAAACACTTAGCATCCAGTTCGACGACCTGGATCAACAGAACGAGTCCTACATCGTTGGCATGTGGACGTTTCTGGTCACCGAGATTATGTTTTTCGGTGCGGTGTTCGCTGCCTATCTGGTGTATCGGGTCGCCAATCACGATGTGTTCTATCTGGCTCACCTGAAGCTGGACATCCCGCTGGGGTTTTTCAACACGTTAGTGCTGCTGACCAGCAGCCTTACCATGGCGCTGACGGTGCATTTTGCCCAGCGTGGACGATCCAGACAGGAGCTGCTATTTCTATTCATCACGATGGGGCTGGCGCTTACCTTCCTCGTGGTGAAGGGGTTCGAGTACCATCACAAATACGTGGAAGGGCTCATCCCGGGCCCAGCATTCCGTTTCGAGCCTGTAGAGCATTTGCGCGTGGCACAGCTCTTCTTCAGCCTGTACTTCGCGATGACAGGCTTGCACGCGCTGCACGTGTTAATCGGTGTGCTGGTAATGGCGGTGCTGGCGGTATTGATTGCGATTCGCCATCCCAGCGTGCAGGATTTTATCCCGGTGGAGCTGGTGGGGCTATACTGGCACTTCGTGGACATCGTGTGGATTTTCCTGTTCCCCCTGCTCTACCTGATACCGAGGTGAGGAGATGACAGATTCCGGTAACGATTCGCACAGCGCGCACATCCATATCGTGCCTATCCGCGTGTATCTGATGGTGTACGTGGCGCTTCTGGTGCTGCTGGTGTTGACCGTAGGAGCTGCCTATCTACCGGGGCACCACACAATGTTGAACAACATCATCGCGCTGACCATCGCTATTGTGAAGGCGGTGCTGGTAGTGCTGTACTTCATGCACGTACGCTACGGCACGCGCCTGACATGGGTATGGGCATCGGCAGGCTTCTTCTGGCTGATCATCATGTTCATCCTTACACTGGGTGACTACTTTACCCGTCACTGGATTCCCATGTTCGGCTGGGAGCAACCATAGCTTGACAGGATTGCATGACCTGTGCTATTCTGCTAACGGTTAGAGTGCTATCGCTTTGGAGAAAGGATGAGTTCTATGCGAAAGTTTCTTCTTGCGCTGTTGCTTCTCGTGCTGGCGGTGTCGTCGCAAGCTCAATGGCAAGTGCGAGCTATTCGTATCCCGCAGCAGTTCGTTGCCATACGCCCAGCAAAGCAGACAGGGGCTCCGCCAGTACTGAGTGGACAAAGTCTGATCCCCCAGCAGACCACACTCATTTACGACAACTACCCTAACGATGACCCTGCCCCTCACATGTTCTATTACGACCCCAACGGCAACGGTGAGAGGACGGGACAGAGCTGGTGGGTGGACTACGACAACGTGGGAGCGGGCGGTGAAGTGCGTTCCTTCGAATTCACTGCCGAAGTGAACCAGAACAACGCAACCATACGTGTATACTTCTTCCGCAATGTCACATCCACGCAGCCGCCCAGCCGGAGCAATCTGATACCGCTAAAGAATAGTGCGGGTTCCGCGGTGTTTGACGTGACTGCACGCTACGCAGGTTACTACACTTTCACCGTTACGTTGCCCCGTTCGCTGTATTTCGATGTTAGCGGCAACATCGGCTGGAGTGTGGTGAAGCCTAGTAGTAGCACCGCCGCGTACTTCGTGACGTGGGACTTCAACGCTCCCATCGGTCGGCGAGACGCTTATCTGTCCATCAACGGTGGCAGCAGCTGGGAGCTCACTGAGTTTTTCGGGCATCCAGTGGCAAACTTTACCATCCGGTTGATGGGTGTTCCTGCGGTCACTAATTCCACCCTGTTCGGCAATGTAGGATTGGAGGATTTTGAGTTCGCAATACAGCCTCCTAAGGACATCTCCCAGATGGAGAATGATGCCTTTCTGCCCACACTGGAAGTGGAGTTGCGCCAACCCGGCACAACGAACGTCGTGCGAACCTTCTACACCACACCGTACGCCACCGAACAGCCCGACGGCAGCCACGCCTACAGCTACCTGCTACCGGTAGTACCACAGGGCACGTACGACATCGCTTTTCGGGCGAATCACTGGCTGCGCAAAGTGGTGCCCAGTGTTACGCTCAACAGTGTGGCGATGGTAGACGTGGACCTGCTAAACGCGGATATCGATGGGGACAACGAGGTGACGCTCTTCGACTTTGGTGCGCTGGTTGCTGCTTTTGGCAGTCTGCCAGGCGATTCTAACTGGAACTTTAACGCTGATTTGGATGGCGACCTCGAGGTCACGCTGTTCGACTTCGGCATTCTGGTGCGTAACTTCGGCTTGATGGGAGACGAGTAGGATCGCGGGTCTGTACGTCTCTACCCACTTGGTGACGAGGCGCTCGCCTCGTCACCAGGCAGGAGGTATAATCTTTTGCTGGTCGTGTGTATCGATGATCGCCGAACCGCCAGCCCTGTCCGCGCCGAGCAGCATAGTGGCTCCAGCACGGCTCTACGTGAGGCAATTCGCCTGCTTGACAGCAACACATTCCTGCGCTATAATAGCACTACTACGAGCATAATGGGCGGTTGGCGCAGCGGGAGCGCGCCTCGTTGACAACGAGGAGGTCAGTGGTTCGAATCCACTACCGCCCACCATACTACATCTGCTATCCTCTTCTGCAATCTACCACAAGATGTTGTGGTAAAGCACGGATTCTCGCGATCGCCCGAATCTGCAGCGAGAGGCTCAGTGGTTCGAATCCACTACCGCCCACCATACTACATGTAGTATGCTCCCCAGTGTGTACGAGCAGATTATCCACCTACTGTGTGTAATTGTGGAACAGCGCCAGACACTCCTTCAACTGTTCCCGAATCGGAATGTGTTGCGGACAGTGGTTTTCGCATTCGCCGCAGTCTACGCAGGCGTCTGCCTTCCTGCCCTTCACCCACCGCGAGCCGATGGCGTGATAATGCTCGCGTGCGTAATCTTTCAAACCGTACACCCGATAGTAATTCATCGCCTGAAAGATATGCGAGATGTTCACCTCTTCTGGACAGTATGGCAAGCAGTAGTTGCAGCCGGTGCAGTAAAGGTCCGCCAGTCGCTTGTTTTCGTCCATCGCTGCGTTGATGGCTGCTACCTCTTCGGGGCTAAGAGGCGACATGTTGGAGGCTATTGCCGCGTTTTCCTCGACCTGCGCGAGGCTACTCATACCTGATAACGCACAATCCACATGGCGATTGGCAAACACAAAACGCAGAGCCAGCTCTGCACTGCTAAACACCCGGATGCCGAGCCGTTCGGCGGTCTCGCGAGGCAAACCTGCCAGCCTGCCTCCTCCAACCGGTCCCATCACCACCGTGCCCAAACCTTTAGATTTCGCATACGCCAGCGCCTGCTCGTTGGCGCGGTCCAGCAAGTTATACTGACATAACACAGAAGAAAAAATACCCAGGTCTATCAGCTGCATCATCACCTCAGGCTTGTCGTGAAATGAGAAGGAAATGTGGCGTATCAGCCCTTCCTCCTTTGCGCGCATCGCTTCGCGGATAAACTCGTCGCGTCGCTCATGGGTGAAAAACCACCCACCGATACCGTGAAAGTGATAAAAATCGATATGGTCGGTATCCAGCTTGCGCAGCTGTATCTCCAGCAATTCGCGGTAGCCTTTTTCATTGCCGATAGGATACTTAGTAGAGAGGTACACCTTGTGGCGCCAACCTTTCAGCGCTTTGCCTACCACGGTCTCGCTCTGCCCATCGCAGTAAAACCATGCAGTGTCGATGTAGTTCACACCCAGTTCGAACGCACGATGAATCATCGCGATTGCTTTTTCCTCATCCACCACTTTTTGACCGTCGCGTTCGATCATCGGCAAACGCATCGCCCCAAAACCCAACCGAGAAACCTGGACTCCTGTGTCGCCAAACGCCCTGTACTCCATCTCTACCTCCTCTTAAACATCTGGGAATAGATATACCGATTTTATTATACAGGCTGAATACATTGAATGAGCAGATTTGCGCACGATTAGAGGAGGAAAATAAAGCCTCTCCGCTTCAAGCATCCGTCCCAACCCTCCAATGGTAGGTTCCAATGGAAATAAACCAGCCTGTATCAGTTTAACCGCGCAGGCGGTTAATCAGCTCGCTGAGTGGAGGCTGTTTCGTTGCGCAAAGATGGAATTCAGGGAAACACTGGTGGTAGTTCCAGCCCGCGCGATTCCACCAGCCCCAACATCAGGTTCATGTTCTGCACCGCCTGCCCTGCGGCGCCCTTCACCAGGTTGTCTATCACGCTGGTCACCACAAGGCGTTGTGTGCGTTCGTCTACCGTCAGGCTGAGGTGGCAATAGTTCGTGCCTGCAACGTGTTTGGTGGCGGGAAAGTCGCCTGCATCGCGCACCACCACAAAGGTCTTATCCTGGTAGAAATGGCGGTAGTGCAGGGTCAATTCCTGCGCGGTGAGTGGGCGCAGTAGTCGGGCGTACGCGGTGCACAGGATGCCGCGCGTGATGGGGATCAGGTGTGGTGTGAAGGTTAAGGTAATTACCCGTCCTGCCACATCCGACAGCATCTGCTCGATCTCCGGGGTGTGGCGGTGGGTGGGCACGCCGTAGGCGCGCATACTCTCGTTCAGCTCGGCAAAGTGGTAATCCAGCCCGAACTTGGACCTGCCCGCGCCCGATACGCCCGATTTGGCGTCTACCACCAGCGATTCGGGTTCCACCCATCCCTGCGCCAGCACTGGCGCCAGCGCAAGCGCAGCCGCGGTAGGGTAACAGCCCGGATTCGCCACCAGTCTGGCTTCGCGCAGCTGGCTGTGCGACACCAGCTCCGGCAAGCCGTATACGGCTTCGTCCAGCAGGTCTATCGCCGAGTGCTCGCGCTTATACCACTGCGCGTACACGGCAGGGTCGCGCAGGCGGAAGTCGGCGGAGAGGTCTATCAGGCGTACGCCCGCCTCCAGCAACGGTCTCGCGACCTGCATGGCGAAGCCCGTCTCGCCTGCCAGAAACAGCACGTCCGTCTTTTGCGCGGCGCGTTGTACATCGAACTCTTCCAGCGGCGGCAGGTGATGCGCTGCGAAGCCGGGGAAGGCGGTGCTGATGGACTTGCCTGCGTAGGTGTGCGAGCTCAGGTAGGTAATCTGCACGTCGGGATGTTGCAGTAACAGGCGAATCAGCTCGCCCCCCGCGTAGCCCGACGCGCCGCCGATGCCCACATGTATCTTCCGGTGTCTCATACCTTGAGTGTATCGCGTCAGGGGGCGAGTCGTCAAGTTACCTGGAGCAAAGGATGGTACCGTGGCAGATCGCTTCTATCCCCGTCTTCGGATAGTCTGAAGGGATTGGCAGGTCAGTCACCAGTTCCCACGTACATCGCCCTTGCCTTCCTTCGTAAGCACGTAGCGGTACGTCTTACGCAAGCCATTCTGGTATCCTCCTGTCTAAGGCAGCTACCGCCTTTTCCAATAACGCCGCCCACATGAGATTCACGACAAACACGAACGCAATCAACAGAAACAACGCCCATAGTCTGGCGCCTGGTATATGCATCCACCACCACAGGACTGCAGGTGAATAGTCTACCATGATTAGAGCAAGGAGCGCCAGCGCGGGAAGGAACCATGCACTTCTCAAGGCACTCTCCTCTATAGCCTTGTATCGTGCACGTAGCAGCAGTCCTGCTACAGCTCCACAGCCGATGAATATCAGCCACCCTGTCCACGTGGTCTGCTGCCACCAAGCGGTTATGCCGTTCCATATTTCCTGTGCCGTAGTGGGCATCACAATCTTGACGCCAGGAGACAATGGGGGCGTCCAAACCTGGTATAACGCGCCGTTCAGCGCGAGCTGGGCGTGCTTGCGCAGCAGGAAGGTGACAGTGCCCATCACCGATGCTGCGAGCCACTGCACACCTTGCGTTGTTGGATCTCTCATCTTCTTTCCCTTATTTGGTGCAGACAATAGTACCCTGACAGATTTGTTCGGGACCGCCGTCGTTTCCATGACCGGGCGGCATGGGCAGGTCGGTCAGCAATTCCCATGCACAACGCCCCTCTTTAGAATAGCCCGGCTGGATGTCTATTCGACGTACTGGAACATCCTTTGCCTGTACAGAGCCGTCTCGTCTGACTCGCAGCACTTTTCCACAAAAGGCGTGCTCTGTTGGGTGGGGTAAGCCAGGGTAAAGTAGACGCCCATGCAGGTAACACAACAGGAAACCAAAGTTAGGGTCTTTTTCGCGAATGTCGCGAATACTCTGAAGGGGTCTCGGAAGGGGCCCGCTATCGAACATTAGCGCTTTGTAGTCGTAGCTGATGGGTGTTTGCGCGTGCGCAGTCGCGTCTGTGTTAAAGCCGCCATAGCTATCCAGTGGGCATACCAGCACGGCCCGATCCTTGACGTACGGCAGGATAAGGTCGATCCCCTGTGGCGCAGTGTCCTGATAATCGCTGGTATACAGGCTCCACGCGACGTATACCTGGTGCAGGTTGTTCATGCACTGCGTTTCTCGCGCCCTTTTGCGCGCGCCTGCGAATAGCGGGAACAACAGGGCCGCTATCAGCGCAATAATCACGATGACGATGAGCAACTCCAGCACCGTGAAGGCGGTCCGTCTTACACCAGCCATTCTGGTATTTTCCTCCCCTGCCTGTAGGTCTGCGGGTTCGTTCCGCAGGGTAGACTGGCGATACACCATCTGTTATTAGGGTCGTTGTAGGTCTTGCGGCACCCTCTGCAGTCCACAGTTGTCTGAGTGAGCCTGGGAACGCTGCCGTTGTGTGCCGTTGTCCGTCTGACTACGTAAACGGCGCTTTTGTCACACCCGCAGCCTTTATTGCTTGGGAGCTGTACCCCCCCCCCGCCACGGGCACGATGCTGCCTGCGGTGATGGGCAATATCACCAGGTTCGCCATTGCCAGCACGAGGGCGGTGCTCACGAGGTAAGTCTGTCGCCGCATCGCCGCTCTCTCCTCCTTTAGCTGCATCAGCGTTTTCGCCCGCTGAAAGATTTTCACTAGATAAATCGTTGGAGAGAGGCGATTCGTCACAGGTTACGCCCAGGTTTTTCCGCGCCTGTGCGATGCCCCGTTGAAAGCGCATCTTCGCCGCGCTAACACTAATCCCGATTGCCTGAGCAATTTCCTCCCATGAGCATTGTTCGTAAATACGGAGGTACACTACCTGCCGACAGTTATTGGGTAAAGCATTCCAGATTTCATCGACTAACAGCAACGTTAGAGCCTGTTGATCGGGATCGACGGCTGGCAGTTGTTTCAGGCACTCCTTGATGGCGCGTTGCTCGCGCGCTTGACGCCGGTAGTAGTCGGCAACCCGTTTCTGGACGATTGACTCGAGCAAGCCCGGCTCCATGTAACGTAGCAAAACATCTGGCGGTTCCTCTGGATGCAGACTGCGCAGATAATGCAGGCAGGCAGCGAGCGCCTCGCACACTACGTCGGTTGCCTCCTCAGCGCTCATACGGTATCGATGTTGCAGACAGGCAATACACCTGCGCAGGCGTGTGAACAGGGTGTCTGGCATCGGCGCGTCCATCCCTTTCTGCACCGGCGCGGCACATTGACGCAAAAGAAGACGGCTTCTGTGTGGTGAAAGTTTCTAAGAATTGGTGGAGAATAGTGTGGCTGGAACGCCGTATCCTATGTCCACGCGCCGTACACCAGCACCAGATTATCACGGTGTATCACCTCGTCGGCGCGCTTGAAGCCAAGCTGCCGCTCAATCTGCGTGCTCTGGCAACCGGCAATCCGGCTCAGCTCTTCGCTACTGTAGTTGGTGAAACCTCGTGCGAACACTGTACCGCTCTCATCGCGCACCTCCACCACCTCCTGAGGCGAAAAATGCCCCTCGCAGGAGACTACTCCCGCGGGCAACAGGCTTTTCCCGTCGGCGATGATACGCTGTTTCGCCCCCTCATTGACCACGACCGTACCCGAAGCGGGCAACCCGTACGCCAGCCAGCGTTTACGGTGACACAGCTTGCGAGGTAGAGGATGGAACACTGTGCCCACGAAATCGCGTCCCCTGCAGATTTGGTGAACGATTCCTTCGTGCCTGCCGTGCGCGATGACCATTGTTACACCGGAGGTGGTGGCAATCTGCGCCGCCTGCAGCTTGGTAATCATGCCTCCTGTCCCTACGCGCGAGCCGCTGCCTCGCGCCATGCGCCATACACTCTCATCCAGTCGCTGTACCTCACGCACTAGCCGGGTATAACGCCCCTGTTCGTCCTGCTCGTACAGTCCTTCTACATCCGATAGCAGGATGAGCAGGTCGGCGTCCAGTAACGAAGCCACCATTGCCGCCAGCGTATCGTTGTCGCCAAAGCGGATTTCTTCGGTAGCAACGGTGTCGTTCTCGTTAATGATGGGGATTACTTCCATCTTGAGCAGCTGCTGGAGGGTGTTGCGGGCGTGCAGGAAGCGGTGTCGCTCGCCGAAATCTTGCCGGGTAAGCAGCACCTGGGCGACCGGCAGGTCGTACGCCACAAACGCCGCCAGATACGCCTGCATCAACAGGGGTTGACCGATAGCCGCCATCGCTTGTTTGAAAGGCATGGTTGCGCGAGAGAGCGGTTCGGAAGGCTTTCTGGCATAATCCTCCCACTGTTCAATGCCAGCGCGAATAGCGCCAGAACTCACCAGCACGACATCGGCACCCGAACGGTGCTCTGCAGCACACTGCATCGCCAGCGAGGCGATATACACCCGGTCTAACGCGCCGGTCTCGTCCGTCAATGTGCTGGTTCCAACTTTAACGACTATCCTTCGATAAGCCATTATGAGGCTTCCCAACGATCCTCGTCTACGAAGTCGAACTCCTCATTGCCGATGCGCACGGTATCGCCGTGCTGGATGCCCGCCTCGCGCAGGCGTTGCAACACGCCAATGCGCTCCAGCTTGCGGTGGAGGCGGCGCACCGCCTCCTCGTTCTCTAAATCGGTCATTTTTACCAGACGCTCAATACCCCTGCCCTGCACAGTGAACTCGTGTTCTGCTGTTTGCGCTACAGTCCACGCCCTTTCGTCCTGTCGAGGAGCACGAATGACCACCATGTTCTCCACAGGCGCTGCCGGCGGGGGTATCGAATCCAGCAGTTCCGCCAGATGGTATACCAGCGACCTTACGCCTTCTCCCGTCGCGGCGGAGATCACGTGCACAGGATAGCCTTTCTCGCTCAGAGCGTCTCGCACCTGGTCCTTGAGGTCAGCGGGCGCAACATCCGCTTTGTTGAGCGCAACCACCACAGGACGGTGCAGCAAATCGGCACTATACAGTTCC
>JANWYZ010000107.1 GCA_025054895.1 bacterium
GTAGGCGCGGCGCAGGTAATGGGTCCCAAAGCGGCGGTGGACAAGGTACAGGCAGTGTTCCAGATAGAGGAATCGCTGGACCGATTTCGCGTCAAAGTGCTGGTTCCCAGTGACAGCCTGACGGGATTACGCCGGGTGGAGAAGGTGGGCATCTCCGCGCTAATCGACGTGGCTCTGGAGGGCGGTTTCAAGGTCACCCATCCGAAAGGTCTGGGGGGCAAAGAGGTCATTGCCGCAGCGGCGGTAGCGGTCGCCGTCAAGAACGCGGGCAACCAGTTGAACGAGGTAATCAACAAGGTGAGCCTGCGTAAGAACGCGGAAGAGTTCACCAGGGTAATCCCGATGGCTACGCTGGGTGAAAACGCCTACATTGGCGGAGCGCAGGTATCGGGGTCTTCAGCCGACGTGAATAAGGTAGCCGGCGTGTGGCAATATGAAGACCTCTTCTCCAACGGCATGTTCCGGGTGAAGATTCTTATCCCTACCGACGACCTCAACCCGTTGAAGCTGCGCCGAGTAGACGGCGTGGGCTTGACAGCGGTCATCGATATGCGCGTCATGAGCTAACTTGCACATACAGCAGTAGGGGCGCACGGCGTGCGCTCCTACTGTCTACAAAGATGTAGCACGTGTTTGTCCCATCGTGGGCTATGTCGCAGCCAGCCCGCCTGCGCGGATTAGGAAACCCGTGAAGGCAGGTTTCGTTACCCTATAACCCACCATTCCAACGGCGAACTACCGGCGTCTACAACAGAGCAAGCACGCAATATCCTGCAATAGCTTCCTTCCCTCTCCAGTTTTTTTACCAGTTTCACGATAATTCAGCATGAGGGGCATCTCTCCCACCTGCACGGGTGTGGAAGGATACCTCATACGCACTCAGGCAGTTGCCTGGGGGTATAAGAGGTGACAGCCAATGGCTCGTTGGAAGGGAGTATTCCACAAGCAGGGCATTGTCGGGCTGGACCTGGGTAGCTACATGATTAAGGCAGTGCAGGTGGAGCCTACCCGTACTGGATGGAGGCTTCTGCAAATCGCACAAAGCCCCACTCCAGCCGACTCCATCCGTGACGGCGTCATCGTACAGCCGCAGGCGGTCGCAGAGGCTATCAAAAAGCTCTTGCGCGAAAACGCCTTTCGTGCTTCCGCAGCGATTACCGCTATCGCTGGCGCACCGGTTATCGTCCGTCAAGTCGCCTTGCCCAAAATGAGCGAAGCAATGTTGCGCAAGACCATCCGCTACGAAGCCAGTAAGTACGTTTCCACCTCTATCGAGGACAGCTATATCGGATTTGAAATCCTCGGCGACTTAGAGCGGACACCCGCAGAGGGCGAACAGTCCGAGAGCGCGGAGAAGCAGATGCAGGTATTGCTGGTGGTAGCGCCGCGTGAGATGGTGGATGCACAAATCCGCACCTTGGAGATGGCGGGGCTGGAGGCGCTGGCTATCGAGGTCGAGGCTTTTGCATTATACCGCGCCCTGTTCGAAATCAACAGGGTGGCAACGGCGAAACTGGAAGGGCGTCCTGCTGCCATTGTGGACATCGGCGCGTCGTACACAAACCTGTACATCGTGTCTGGCGACGGCTTCTTCCTGACGCGCACCATTCCCATCGCAGGCGACGCATTTACCCAGACCACACAGAATACCCTGCATTGCAACTGGTCGGAAGCGGAACGGTTCAAGCGTACGGTGGATTTTCGACATCTGCTGAAGCGACGTAGCACCCGCTCGCGCACATCCGGTGAGGACGATTCCACCCAGGAGAGCGCAGATGGTGCGCAAGAGGAAGCGGTGCTGCGTGCGCTGCAGGCGCAAGTGGACGAGCTACTCCGCGAAGTGCGTCGGTCACTACACTACTACCAGTCCCAATTCCCCGAAGGCAGCCCTCATGGACAGGTAACCAACCTGGTGATTACAGGGGGCAGCTCTCAACTGGGTGGATTTACGGAGTATGCTTCAGCACGGTTGGGCCTGGAGGTCGAGCCAGGCGACCCATTCAACAACCCCGATTTTGATACAGCCCACATCTCCGCTGAAGCGCTGCAAATGTTCACCCCTGTGTTGGGCATCGCAGTGGGGTTAGCCGTGCGGGAAGCGTTTGCAGAGCAACAGCGTCAGGCTGCTTAACCGCACGGAGAGAGGAGGTGCCACTATGCCGCTGATCAATATGATATCCGAGCGCAGAGAACAGCAAGCGCGTGTATCACGTACTCGCAAACGGTTGCTTGCAGTGTTGCTCACGGAGATATCGGTGCTGGCGGGCGTCTTTTCTTTCCTGGGCGTCGGCACGATGTCCTTACAAACACGCCTGCAACGCGCCCATGAGGAAATCCAACGGCTGCAACCCACGCTGGACCAGATAGCCCAAATCGAGCGAGAAACGCAGGCGCTGATGCCCAAGTTACGCACCCTTACCGACGCACAACAACATACCCAGCGCTGGTTTGCTACCATCAACGGCATCGCCCGGAGTCTACCTGCCGACGTGTGGTTGACCGGCATCACCAGCGCACAGGTGCAGGACAGCGAGAAGAAAAGCCAGAGCACGCTGATCACTCTCACTGGCTCTACACTTACCCAGCAACAGGTTGGAGAGATGATGCTCCGTCTGAACACTATTCCCACCTTCGAAAAAGTAGAGCTGCACTACACCCAACAGCGCAGTTACAACAACTTCGAAACGGTGGACTTCGAAGTGGCAGCACGGGTGCGAACCTCCCAAAGACAGGAGGAGAAGAATGAAACTGGCAGTTCGTGATTCGAGCGGCGCCGCATTGCGACGCGGGCTCCTCACCCTGTGCATCGTGGTACTACTGGGGGGGGTGGCAGCCATCTACTGGCAGTACACTGGATATAGCGAACTGCAAGGGCGGGTGCTTGCTGCGGAGAAGCAGGTGGAAGAAGGTAAGACCATCGCCCAGAGACTGGAACACACCCAGCAACAATACCAGAACGTCTTGCAGAAGCTACAACACCTGGAGCTGTCAGTGAGCGAGCGCGCCTATATCCCTACCCTGCTCAAACAGCTGGAAGCCAGTGCGAAAGCGCGTCGTTTACGGGTGCTCTCGGTGCGTCCAGCCAGCGCGCAACCTGAGCCAAAAGCCCAGCAAGAGAACGATGAGCAAAAGGGCGAAGAGCAGAAAAAACCTGCTGAACCTTACGAGAAGCAGGTGATCGATGTCTCGGTGCGTGGACAGTTCTGGGATGTCATGCGCTTCACGGAAGACTTGACTCGTTTCCCCAAGATTCTGGCAGTGGAGCGCGTGCAGTTCCGTCCTAACCAGCGTAAAGAGCCCACCGACCCCTTCGAGGTAGAGACCCAGTTCACCCTGAGCGCCTTCATCTTTCGCACCAAAGAAGGAGGTGCACCGCAGTGAAGAAACTCGACCGCAAACAGGCACAGCAGCTCGTTGTGCTGGGCGTGCTTTTGCTCACAGCGATTGGTTACGCAGCCTACCAGATACTCTTCACAGGTTCCACCGGCGCGAGCACCAAGAGCACAACGACCACTGCTTCCGATGGGCAGCAAGCGAAGGGAGGGGAGCAACAGCAGGAGGCTATCCCCGAGTGGCTCACCTCCTCTGAGCCTGCACGCGACCCGTTCGTGATACCACCCCAGTTCGACAACCTGAAGCAAAGCCAGATACAAAACTCTCGTCCAGTATCCACACGAGTAGCACCCGCGCCAAACGTCAGCGCGCTGCCGCCGATGCCGGTCATGCCTGTCTCCGGAGGGGCTAATAGCGCTGCTCCCCCCGCTGGTAACCAGCCTGCTCCGGCTGCAGGTGCTGCCTCCGAACCCGAACCGAATATCACGGTAACCGGCGTGGTAGTGGGCGACCGTCCGGTAGCAATACTGCGCTCGGAGGGCAATAACCAGCGCATCGTACAGCCGGGTAGCCAGCTGGAAGGCGGCTACGTGCTGCGTGCGGTGTCGCGTGAAGGAATCGTTCTGGAAAAAGACGGCAAAACAGTGAACTTGCGTCCGGGAGGTAATCCGAATGCGAAGTAGACATTCCCTTCTATCTGCAGTACTGCTGCTTGCGCTGGGAGCGTTCATCACCGCACAAGGCGCTCCCGGCAGTAAAAGCGTGCAGGTACAGTTCAACCAGACCGACGCTTGCTTCCAGGTACTCATGCGGTTTAGCGAACCAGTGCCCACGCCAAGCGTGCAGTTCTACGGTAAGCGAGGTTGGGTGTATGTGGACGTACCTGCCGGTCTGATCGGCAAAGCCAAAATCCAGCGCGTGCGTCAGGGAGGTATCCTGTGGGCGCGCTACGGATGGTACCGTGCCCGTCCGCCCGTTACACGCATCTGGGTGGCTACCAGCGAAAAGAGACCAGCACGCCTTACCAGTCAAGACGATGGACGGACGATGATACTGACTGTATGGAAACAAGGATACTCTCCGGAAACAGCCCCTGTACCAGCCGGTACTCCATCGGCGCAACCTGCTACACCGTCGTCCCAGCCGGCTACGGTGAGGGAGCGTGCTCAGCCACGCCTTAATCAGCCAGTACCTGTCAAGGCGGAACCGGCTGCGGAGGAAGAGAGGCCTGCTACCGCAGCGCAACCCGCGTCCCAGCCGTCAACCGCGAAAGAAGAACAGGGCGAGATTACTCAAAACGAGGCGCCCGAGCCAAAACAGACGCAAGCAGTCGCCGAGGGAGTACAGGTAGCGCAGCTACCCGATTCGAAACCGGCTATCCCCCAGAAGCCGACCCCAGCAGCCGAAACGCGCATAGCATCTGCGCCGCCGCGTGCTGCGTCGTCGCGTGTAACGGTGGACTTCGTTGGCGCGGAAATTGCCGATGTACTGAAGGCGCTCTCGTTACAGACGCAGACCAATATCGTCACCAGCCCAGAGGTGAAAGGCACGGTCACAGTCAGCCTGGCAGGAGTGGGCGTAGAAGAGGCTCTGGACCTGATTACCCGACTCAGCGGTTACCGCTACACAAAACTGGGCAACACCTATGTAGTAGCGACCCCGCAAGGGCTGCAAAGTCTGCTCAGCGGCACACAAACTACCGCCCCACAAGCGCGGGTAACACAAATCGTCGCCTACCGATACGCAGACCCCAACAGCCTCGGCAAGGTGATTCAGGAACAGGCGCCCGGGGTGCAGATTTCGTGGAACCTGAGCAGTACACAACCCACCAAAGGAGCAGGCGCCAGGGTGGCACTGGTATCGGGAACCGAAGCCGAGGTGCGCACCGCCGCCGAACTGATTGAGACGGTGGATAGCACCCTCAGCCGATCCCAGCAGGATGTGGTGGTAGACACCTACACGGTAAAACACGCTTCGCCTGTTGACTTGCGCACTATCATCCTGGAGTTGGTGCCGGAAGTGACCGTCATTTTGGGACCTCGCCCCGGATTCAACCTGCTGGCGCCTGCGCCGTTGGGCGATTCGGCTGGTAGAACGGTCGGTGAGAAGGGCGTAGACCTTGCGTTACAGAACAGCGGAGGCTCCGGAGGCGGTCAACAAGCGCCCAGTCAGCAGCAGGGCGCAACCGGCAACGACCCTTCAATCGACGAGCGGGTGAACACGCTGATACTTACCGGACCGCGCGCTGCAGTGGAGCGTGCCAAAGAGACGCTGGCTCGCATCGATACCGCTCCACCACAGGTGTTGATCGAAGCGAAGGTGGTGGAAGTCAGCACCGACGTGGATAACACGCTGGGCGTGCTGTGGGACTTTAGCGGCACTAAAGCGAACTTTACGCTCGGCACCCCAGCTCCGCCCGACCGTGGTAACTTCGGCACCATCGTATTCGGACGGCTGACCCGCGACGCTATCGGCATCAGTGCGAAGCTGGATGCCCTGTTCAAAGACAACAAAGCGCGTCTGCTGGCGAACCCGAAATTGCTGGTGCTCAACGCCAAACAGGCGCAGATATTTATCGGTGACGAGGTGCGCTACATCGAGAGCGTGCAGTCTACACAAAACGGCGTCAGCGTGACCACAGGCAAGGTGAACGTGGGCATTCAGCTCAACGTAGTCGCCAAGACCAACCCCGAAGGCGATATCACCCTGCAGATTCACCCCGAGGTCAGCCTGATCACCGGTTTCCTCAAAACGCCGGTCGGAGGCGAGATCCCGCAGGTTTCCCGACGCTTTGCCGACAGTGCGGTGCGCCTGCGTAGTGGGGAAACGCTGGTTATCGGCGGGCTTATCTCTCAGCGCGACCTGAAGCTGGTACAGAAAGTGCCCTTACTGGGAGACCTGCCGATACTGGGCTACCTGTTCAAACAGACCAACACCAAACGCAGCAACTCGGAGATTATGGTCTTCTTGACCGCCACTCTATGGAAAGAATAGAGTGGAGCAATCCGTGCGATAAGGAGGGTGAGCTGCGATACCTCCATCGCACTCACCCTCCGTGCGCTCTGTGCGAAAGGAACGGGCGACATCGCTCGTTGAGGAGCATGTATATCGGCTATGGCGTCTACAACGGGAGAGATATTTGTTCAAGCAGGACTCATTACCCGCGAGCAACTCGCAACGGCGATTGAGAAGCAGAAACAGCTACAATCGCACGAGAACATCGGCGAGCTGCTGGTGGACATGGGCTTGATTACTGAGCGCGATCGCGTTCGGTGCATGGGTGAACATTGGGGCGTCGCTTACGTAGACCTTGCGCAGCAGCCACCCGACCCAGACGCGGCGAAACTGCTGGCGCAGGACATCGCTCGCCGTTTCAAAGCGGTTCCTGTGAGTCTGAACAACGGGCGATTGACGGTGGCGATGGTCAACCCCCTGGACATCTTCGCCATTGACGAAATCCGCCTCATCACCGGCAAGGATGTAGAGCCTGTTATCGCCACCGAAGAGGATGTGCTCAACGCGCTGAACAGCGCATACCGCCAGGAGGCGGCGGTTACCGACGTGCTCAGCCAGGTGGTACGGGAGATCGACTCCGCTCAGATAGATGTACAAACCGCCGCCAAACAGGAAGAAGAAGAACAACTGAGCGTAGAACAGTTGCGCGAGCTGAGCGAGGATGCGCCGGTTGTGCGTTTGGCGAACCTGATTATCACCAAAGCCATCCAGGACAAAGTGAGCGACATCCACATTGAACCTTCCAAAGAGTTCGTCAAGGTGCGCTACCGCATCGACGGCATCATGCAGGACGCCATGGTGCTGCCCAAGCGCGTGCAGGCTTCACTAACCAGTCGTTTCAAGATTATGGCGGACATGGACATCGCTGAGAAGCGCGTGCCACAGGACAACCGCATTTCGGCGGTCATCGACGGCAAAACCTTTGACTTCCGTGTTTCCACGCTGCCATCCGTACATGGCGAGAAGATAGTCATGCGTGTATTAGACCGCAGCAGTATTACTGTGGACTTCCATAAGCTGGGCATGTTGCCCTACACGCTGGAAATGTTTGAGGCGATGATAGCCCGCACTTATGGAATAATTCTGGTGACGGGACCCACGGGTTCAGGCAAATCGACAACCCTGTACTCGGTGCTCTCCAAGCTGAACTCGGGCGAGAAGAACATTTTGACAATCGAAGACCCGGTAGAATACGAACTGCAGGGCTTAACGCAGGTGAACGTCAACCCCAGAGCAGGCATGACCTTCGCGGCAGGGTTGCGTGCCATGCTACGCCAGGACCCGGACATCATCATGGTGGGTGAGATTCGAGACGCGGAGACTGCTATCATCGCTATCGAAGCGGCGTTGACGGGGCACCTCGTGTTATCCACCCTGCACACGAACGATGCACCGGGCGCAGTAGCGCGATTGTTAGATATGGGCGTGGAGCCGTTTCTTATCGCCTCCTCGCTGGTTGGCGTGCTGGCACAACGCCTGTTGCGCACGATATGCTCGAAGTGCAAGGAGCCATACACGCCGCCGCGTGACGCGATGCAGCGGCTGGGCATGACTATCGATGGGCATTCCAATGTAACCTTCTATCGCGGGCGAGGCTGCGAAGCGTGCAAAGGCTCAGGCTACAAAGGGCGCATTGGTATCTACGAGCTGATGCCTGTCACCGATAAGGTGCGCGAGCTGGTTCTGGCGCGCGCTTCGTCGTACGCCATCCGCGAAGCGGCTATTGAGGCAGGAATGCGCACCCTGCGCGAGGATGCCATGCAGAAAATCCTGCTAGGCATCACCACACTGGAGGAATCATTGCGCGTCATCTACTCTGGCTAAAACCAACAAGACGCATTGGAGGTAGACAGATGGGTTCCAGCATCGGGGTGTTTCCCAAGTCGCCCCAAGAAGTAGTGCAGAATGTCGGCGAAATCGCCATGCTACCGCAGGTGGTTATGAAGGTGCTGGATATGACCAGCAACACCCGAGCCACTACGCAGGAACTGGAAGACGTTATCGGGCAGGATCAGGGGTTAACCAGTAAGGTACTTACTCTGGCAAACTCGTCTTACTATGGCTTGCCCAGGCGAGTCAGTTCCCTGCGCGAGGCGGTGATGTTTCTGGGCTTTCGTACAGTGCGCAACATCGCCATGACCGCATCGTGTTACAATATGTTCATTGGCAAGTCGGACAGTCAGAGTCTGTTAAAACGACGCATCTGGAAGCACTCGGTGGACACCTCGCTGCTCACACGCCTGGTATGCGCCTACGCATCCGACGTGGTTCCCGACGAAGCCTTCGCCGCAGGCTTGCTCCACGACATTGGCAAGACGGTGCTCGAGCAGTGCTACCCCCAGGCGATGATGCAGGTGGTGCAAACAGCGGAACGGTTAGGCATCCGCCACCACGAGGCGGAAGAGCAGATCCTGGGATTTAACCACGCGGACCTGGGGCTTGCGCTTGCCCTCCACTGGAACCTGCCGACCGTATTGGGCGAGGCGATTGGCTATCACCATTGTATCAGCGCCGCCTCGGCAGCGCCCCGGCTGGTGGCAGTAGTGGCTATTGCCAGCGACATCTCCAATGCTCTCGAGGAGGGTACGGACGAGCAGCACTGGCACAGCGCTATCAACGCAGATGCAATGAATACGCTGGGGATAACGCCCAGCCAGATCGAGACGTTGATAGAGGGATGCCGTGTAGAGGTGGAGCGAAGCGCAGGGATCCATAACATGGCTGCTTGACAGGAGGTAGATTTGCATGGAGCAGAGCTACGCTCGCCAGACGACCGACCGCACTTATGATATGGAAGACCTGATGCCTCTGGAAGACGAACTTCGCGTCGTACCGGAAGCGGTTTCTGTCACCGCAACAACCGTCGCCGCGCATCCTCCTGATGCAGAAGCGGTCTCCATCGACGACATACACGTCGACGACCTGCTGCGAATGACCGTGGAAAAAGGCGGTTCCGACCTGCACCTGTCAGCGGGTTTACCGCCGATGGTCAGGGTGGACGGACGGCTCCACCCGCTTCCCTTCGAGCCGCTGAACCCACGCGACATCCAGCGGCTGGTATACGACATCCTCACCGGCGACCAGATACAAAAGTTTGAAAAGACGAAGGAGCTGGACTTCTCGTACGGTGTGAAAGACGTTGGCAGGTTCCGCTTCAACGTGTACCGACAGCGGGGTTCGGTGGGGTGTGCAATGCGCGCTATCCCCTCGGCAATCCCCTCGTTAGAGCAACTGCGTTTGCCGGCTATCCTGCGAGACCTCACGCGGCGCCATAGCGGCTTGATACTGGTTACGGGCCCTACCGGCTCGGGAAAGTCCACCACCATCGCGTCAATGATAGACGTAATCAACTCCGAGCGTAACTGTCACATCATGACCATCGAAGACCCTATCGAGTACCTCCACTCGCACAAGAACTGTATGGTCAACCAGCGTGAACTGGGCACAGATACCGATTCGTTCCACAACGCGCTGCGTGCAGTGCTGCGCGAAGACCCCGACGTGATTCTGGTAGGCGAAATGCGCGACCTGGAAACCATCCGCGCCGCGCTCACTCTGGCAGAAACGGGGCACCTCGTTTTCGCCACATTGCACACGCGCAACGCACCGCAGACCATTGACCGTGTGGTGGATGTGTTCCCACCGGAGCAGCAAGAACAAATTCGCATCCAGCTGGCGAACACACTGGAGTCGGTAATAGCACAGCAACTCCTGCCCATGCTGGGCGGCGGAAGAGTCGCGGCGGTGGAGATTATGATCGCCACACC
>JANWYZ010000108.1 GCA_025054895.1 bacterium
CTTATCGAGAAGCCTGAACAACCTCCTTCTGACCTTGCGCTGGTAGGCGTATACATGTTCGACGCGCATATCTTCGAGGCGGTCAACGCCATCCGTCCATCGGCGCGAGGTGAACTGGAGATTACCGATGCCATCCAGTACCTCATTGACCACGGCTATCAGGTACGCTCGCACGTCATCAGCGGGTGGTGGAAGGACACAGGCAACCTCGATGCTATTTTAGAAGCGAACCGCATCCTGCTGGAGGATATCGAGCGTGACATCCGTGCCGAGGTGGACGCCGCATCGCGCCTGCATGGGCGAGTATCCATTGGCGAAGGCACGCGAGTAGTGCATAGTGTCATTCGGGGGCCTGTTATCATCGGCGCGAACTGCCTGATTGAAAACGCCTATGTTGGTCCCTTCACCTCTATCGCCGACGGGGTGCATATCGTCGCCAGCGAGATAGAGCACAGTGTGATTCTGGAAGGCTGTCGTATCCTCAACGTCGGTTCGCGGGTGGAAGATAGTCTGTTGGGACGTAACGTCACTGTATGTCGTGACGAGGGTAAGCCGCGTGCGGTGCGGCTCATGTTAGGAGACAACAGTCAGGTCAATCTCCTGTGAACATCTGGCGTTTCACCACTCGCTGGCTGCTGGGTTCGCAATTCGCCGCCCGTCTGCTGGGGCTTTTGAATAACGTGTTGCTGGCGAGGTTGCTTGCTCCTGCCTCGTACGGCGATTTCACGCAGGCAATGGCGGTCGCCGGTTCGTTGGCTCCCCTTGCCGATGCGGGTGTTTCCGCGATAGTCACCCGACACATTGCGCGACGCCCTCATGCTTCTGCCGTTCTGGGCGCATCTATGGGCTTGCGGATGGTACAAGGTGCGCTTCTTTGGGGAGCCGCCGTTTTGGGGGCGTGGTGGGTATATGATAGCATCCAAATGAGAGCGGCTCTCGTACTCGCTGGCGGTTACTGGGCGGTAGCCTGTGTACATCAACTGCTGGCGGCGGTAGCACGGGCGCGCCTTCGGGCGCATATCGAGACGGGAGCGATTGCCCTGGAGCGTACAGCTACCGTATTGCTGGCGGCGGTGGGCGCGTGGTGGCTTGGTTTGCCCGGGGCGTTGCTCGGGGTTCTGGCTGGCGGTATACTGGCTCTGGTCGTTTATTTGCGCCGTCTGACCCTGCCGCGTATGCGAGTAGACTGGCGTACGTGGAAACTGCTGTTGATGTCTGGCGCTCCGCTGGCGGTTGCCGACGTATGTCACGGCGTCATCATGCGTTTAGACATCCTTGCCGTCGGAATGAGATACGGCGCACAGAGTGTGGGGTGGTACGGCAGCGCGAGCACGTTGGTGTGGGCGAGCAATCTGGTGGCAGGCTCAATGGCGCTGGCTTTGGTGCCGACGGTCGCTCTACAGAATAGGAGCACAGAGTATCTGAGCCTGTCCGTGCTGCGGTGGATGCTGGTGATCGCCCTGCTGCTGGCAACTTTACTTGGCGGTGGAGCAGGGTTTTGGATTAACCTGCTGTACGGAGCCGACTACGCGCCTGCCTCCGACGCCCTGAGAGTACTGGCGTGGTGTCTGGTTCCTGCCTCGGTGGTGGCATGGGGGAACGCTGTATTGCTGATACGTCACCGAACGGTTTGGGTAGGCACAGTGGCAGTGGGCGGGCTGGCGTGTCTGGCGTTTTGTCTGTGGTGGTGGCTCCCGTATGGTCTGGTGGGAGTGAGCTATGCCCAGCTGAGCACACAAAGCGTTATGGCGGTGTGGTTGTGGTGGTTAACTCGGCGAGGGTGAAGCTGCCGTTACATGCCGACATCCTGCCACTCATTCTACCACTACGCCCACCGCGTCGCGAATAGTATATGTTCCGTCCAGGCTGATTCCCATCCCGCGCGCCTTCAAGGCTTTTGCATCGCGGCGAGGCAACATCACGCGCGAAAAACCCAGTCGTTGTGCTTCGCGCACCCGCTGTTCGGTATGGATGACTGAGCGCACCTCTCCTGCCAGCCCCAGTTCGCCGAACACCACCATATCAGGCGGAAGTGCCCGGTCCTTCAGACTGCTGACCACTGCCAGCGCAATAGCCAGGTCGGCTGCCGGCTCGCGCACGTAGATCCCGCCCGCTGCATTGACGAAAACATCCTTATCGCTGAGGCGAACGCCCGCACGCTTCTCCAGCACTGCCAGCACCATGCTTACACGGTTATAGTCCAGCCCAGTGACCTGCCTGCGCGGCTGGCTGAGATAGGAGTGTGTCACCAGCGCCTGTACTTCCACCAGCAACGGGCGTGTGCCCTCCATCACCGCGGTCACCACCGAACCCGGGCTGTGGGTAGCGCGCTCCGAGAGCAGCCACTCGGAGGGGTTTTGTACCGCCACCAGTCCTTGTTCGCGCATCTCGAAAAGAGCCACCTCGTCAGTGCTGCCGAAGCGGTTCTTCGTAGCACGCAGGATACGGTAGTTCAGATGAGGGTCACCCTCGAAGGTCAGCACCGTATCCACCAGATGCTCCAGTGCCTTTGGTCCAGCCAGAGCGCCCTCTTTGGTGACATGCCCTACTAAGAAGACTGCGATACCCTGTTCCTTTGCTACTCGTTGCAGCGCCACGCCGCACGCCCGTACCTGCGCCACTGTGCCTGGCGCGCTCTCCAGTTCGTTGGTGTGTGTGGTCTGCACCGAATCGACGATTACCAGTGCAGGGCGTAAATCGGCGATCTGCGCCAGTATCGCCTCCAGATTGGTTTCCGCCAGCACGTACAGGTTGGCTCCTGTAACGCCCAGCCGTCTGGCGCGCAGTTTGATCTGGTGCGCGCTCTCCTCGCCGGAGACGTAAAGCACCGTCATGTCGTGGCTGAGGATATCGGCGACCTGGGTCAACAGGGTGGACTTGCCTACGCCCGGGTCGCCTCCCAGAAGCACCAGAGAGCCGGCAACAATACCGCCTCCTAACACGCGGTCCAGCTCGCCCATGCCAGTAGACAGGCGAGGCAATGCCTCTAGCGACACCTCTGCCAGCCGCACGGGCTGCGCGCCCGTAACAGATGCTTGCCGCGCGGGGCGGCGTTTCGGGGAGGGGACAACCACCTCCTCGACAAGGCTGTTCCACTCGCCGCACTCCGGACATCGTCCCATCCACTTGGGCGATTCATATCCGCACTGCTGGCACACGAAATGGGATGCGGCTTTCGGCATGACATGCTCCTTTCGAGTGTCTCCTCACTGATTGTTCGTCAATACGCGCGCTCCCACGAACTATGCAGTCCGTTCTGCTACCGCGCTCTCGATAGCCAGGCGCAGGCGCCGTAGACCCTCATCTGCCTCTTCCTGTTGCAGGTTCAGCGGCGGCAGCAGGCGGATGGTGTTCTCGCCAGTAGCGTTGACTACTACCCCTTCTCTTAAGGCAACGCGCACCACCTCCCTCGCCACAGGCTCCGCGATGTCAAATCCAATCATCAGTCCTGCGCCGCGTATCTCAGTCACTGGCAGGCGCTCGCGCCACAAGGCAATCTGCTCGCACAGATACGCGCCCATCGTTCGCGCGTTGTACAGCATTCCTTCCTCTTCTATTGCCTCTATCGCCGCCAGGGAGGCAGAGGCGACGAGTGGTCCCCCTGCGAACGTGGAGCCATGGTCACCCCTTTCCAAAACGTTCGCCGCCTCCCCGCAAGCCATGCACGCGCCAACAGGCAATCCACCGCCCAGCGCCTTGGCGGAGGTTAAGATGTCAGGCTGCACTCCCAGCTGCTGCCACATAAACCACGTGCCCGTGCGCCCCATACCCGTCTGTACCTCGTCGAAGATGAGAAACGCCCCCACATGGTTACAGCACTCACGGGCGGTACGCAGGAACTCGATGCTTAGAGGATGTACACCGCTTTCGCCCTGTATCGGTTCCAGAATGACCGCGCAGGTGTGTTCGGTTATCGCCTTGCGTAGCGAGCACACATCGTTGCGCGGCACGATGCGCACGCCCGGCACGAGCGGCTCGTAAGGCTGCTGGTATTTCGCCTGTGCTGTCACCGACAGCGTGCCGAACAGTCTGCCGTGGAATGCGCCCTCTGCTGCAACTATCTCAATGGCGGGCGGCTCTTTGCGTTTACCCCACTTGCGCGCGATTTTTAACGCGCATTCGTTCGCTTCGGCTCCGCTGTTGCAAAAGAACACCTTGTCCATGCCTGCGATCACAGTGAGCTTCTGCGCCAGACGGAACTGCGGTTCGGTATAGAACAGATTGCTCACATGCAGAAGCTTTCCCGCCTGCTCTTGAATGGCGTGTAGCACGCGCGGATGGCAATGTCCCACAGCATCCACTGCGATACCGCCCAGAAAATCGATGTACTCTTTGCCCCCCGCATCCCAGAGCCGCGCCCCACAGCCTTTTACGAAAACTACAGGCTGACGAGCGTATGTCGACATAATATGCTGCGCGTCGATGGCTTGTAGTTCTTCCAGAAGACCCCTTCCTTCCATCGTCCACCTCGCTCGTTTGATGACATTATAGTATCGCATTCGCGCCCGTTTGGGCAAGGAGAGAAATCCACTCTCTTGCAAAGGTGTTTAGACTATGGTAGCCTTTTTATAAGGGGCGATGGCGATGGTATATACATCGTCTCAGCACCGTATCATGAGGGGGTAACGGAGGGGATGTTTTCACAGCGAACCTTTGAAGCTGGTAACGTGTGGCTCACGGTAGAGTATCGCCACTTCGGCGGAGACGAGGGCTACGATATCCGCGTCTATTCTCAAGTGCATGGCAACCCACGCCAGATTCTGCGTTTCGACTGCTTCAAGTATCAACCTCACTATCATTACGATCCTCTCGGACGCGACGAGCGCATCGAGCTGGCTGGCTACGGCATTGCGGACGCCATCCTCTGGACGCTAAAGCAACTGAATCATCACCTGCCTGAGATGCTTACTCAGGCGGGCTACGCGGATGTCGCAGCGCAAGTTCAACCCGAGGCAGTCAGGGAAGCGGTTGCCAAACTGGAAGAACACCTGGCGATGAAGTTACTGCAGGGTTAGACCGCAGACGATGTTGTGCGCTCTGCCTCTCTGCACGCCCGTAACGTACGGGCGATAGCACCGCTCGTGCTCCCTATCCTCCAGAGGGATGTTTTGTGGTAATCTATAATCTGTCTAATACACTCACAAACGGTGAACGGCAAGATGGATGACCTGTTGCAACAGATTACAGACCAGGCGCGAGCAGCCCGTCGAGCGGCGATGGCGCTCGCGCAGGCGAGCACCGCTGTCAAGAACGAGGCGTTGCTCATGATGGCGGATATGCTTCTCGCCGACTGCGGGCGGATTCTGGAGGCGAACAGCGAGGATATTCATCGCGCCCGCGAGCGAGGGCTCTCTGAGGCGATGGTCGAGCGACTGACGCTCAACGAAAAGCGCATCGCCGCGATGGCGGAGGGCATCCGACAGGTAGCAGCTCTACCAGACCCGGTAGGCGAGGTCATTGAGGGCTGGAAGCGACCGAACGGACTGGAGATTCTAAAGGTGCGCGTGCCGCTGGGAGTAGTCGCCATCATCTACGAATCACGTCCCAACGTCACCGCCGATGCGGCGGCGCTGTGCCTCAAGTCGGGCAACGCGGTCATCCTGCGAGGCGGTTCGGAGGCTTTTCGGTCCAATCAGGCGATTACCGCCAGTCTGGTGCGCGCAGTGGAGAACGCAGGGCTGCCAGCGGAATGTGTGCAGATGGTGCAAACCACCGACCGCGAAGCAGCCACCCACCTGATGCGCCTGAACGGGCTGGTAGATTGCATTATCCCGCGAGGCGGCGCAGGATTGATTCAGACCGTGATGCAGACCGCTACTGTGCCCGTGATTGAAACCGGCGTGGGCAATTGCCATACCTACGTGCATGAGGACGCCGACCTGCAGATGGCGTCGGAAGTGGCGTTCAACGCAAAAGTGCAAAGGTGTTCTGTGTGCAACGCAATGGAGACGCTGCTGGTGCATTCAGCGGTGGCGGCGCAGTTCCTGCCCGCGTTTGCAGAGCGGCTGAAGGCGGCGAGAGTGGAGATTCGCGGTTGCGAGCGCACACGCCAGCTGGTCCCCTGGGCGATGCCTGCCACCGAAGAGGACTGGTATACCGAATACCTTGCGCTGATACTGGCGGTGAGGGTGGTGGATAGCCTCGAGGAAGCGATTGCCCATATCAACCACTATGGCAGCCGCCACTCTGAAGCCATTATCACGCGCAGTCTGGAAGCCGCACGACGCTTCACTCGCGAGGTAGACGCTGCTTGCGTGTACGTGAACGCCTCTACCCGCTTCACCGACGGATTCGAGTTCGGCTTCGGGGCGGAAATCGGCATCAGCACCCAGAAGCTGCACGCACGCGGACCCATGGGCTTGCGTGAATTGACCACCACCAAATACATCGTGTACGGCGACGGGCAGGTGCGAACGTAGCCATGCGCGTCGGCATTATGGGGGGTACGTTCGACCCCATCCACTACGCTCACCTCTTTGTCGCCGAAGAGGCGCGCCAGCGATTCGAACTGGAGCAAGTGGTGTTCGTGCCATGCGGCACCCCACCCCACAAGAAGAGCTACGCGGTCTCTCCAGCGGAGCACCGTTTCGCTATGACCCTGCTGGCGACGGCGAGCAATCCGCATTTTCGCGCTTCCCGCATCGAGATAGAGCGCGGCGGTGTGTCGTATACGGTGGATACGCTGGAGCAGTGGCGCAGCCTTTACCCGCACCACGAGCTGTTCCTCCTCATGGGGGCAGACTCGCTGACACACATGGGCACATGGAAACAACCGGAGCGCATCTGCCAGCTGGCGCATATCATTGCAGCGTCGCGCCCCGGTTTTGACCTGGCGAGCCTTCGCCTGCCCGAAGCGTTATGTCAGCGGGTATACGTGATGGAGATGCCCTTGCTGGACATCTCCGCCACCGACATCCGCAATCGAGTGAGGCGCGGCGCGTCTATCCGATACCTGACGCCCGACAACGTGGTACAGTATATCCTGAAACATCAACTGTATCGCAACGAACCTTTGGAGGAGCCGAATGAGTTTTGAACCTCCTGCAGGCGCGCAGGTTTGGCTACGTCGTGCGCTGTGGGGAATACTGTCGCTTGTGGTTATTGTAGGCGCTGCCATCGCAGGTGCGTTGCTGGGATATAACCAGCACGCGACGAAGCCTGTTACGGTGCGGGAGCTGGTTACCCCAGCCTTTCAGGGGGTGTCCAGAATGCGTATCCTCGCACTGGGAATGGACCAGGTTTCAGGCAATACTGACACCATTATCGTAGCCACAGTGGATTTCGAGAAGAAGGCAGTGTATGCCCTGTCTATTCCACGCGACACCCGTGCGGATATTCCCGGACATCGTACCTTTAAGGTGAACGCGGCTTACGCCTGGGGTGGACTGGAGACGGCAAGGCGGACGGTAGAAAACCTGCTGGGCGTGACTATCGACCGCGTGGTACTGGTGAGACTGGATGGCTTCAAGCGCATCGTTGACCTGCTCGGTGGGGTGGAGATCGATGTAGAGAAGAATATGCACTACGTGGACCGCAAGCAAAGGCTGTACATCCACTTGAGAAAAGGCTATCGACTGCTGGACGGCGAAAAGGCTTTACAGTATGTGCGCTTTCGGCACGACCCGCTTGGCGACCTGGGGCGCATCCACCGCCAGCAGAAATTCTTGAAAGCGCTGGCTTCGAAGATGTTCCAGTGGCAGGAGATAGACAAACTGCCGGAACTTACCCGACAGATTATGGAGCAGATAGAAACCGATATGACCACCCGCGAGGTGCTTCATCTGGCGCGTTTTGGTAAGGAACTGCCGCCGGAGCGTATCTTTATGGGAGTGCTACCCGGGCAGCCGCAGGACATCAACGGCTTGAGCTACTATATTCCCGATGAAACGCGCGTGATGCACGCGCTGGACGAGATAGAGCAAAGCGCGCTTTCTCAAACCACTTCCGAAGGGGGGAACCAGACGCCTTGACTGCCGAAGAGAAGGTAGATATCATCGTACGAGCCGCAGAGGAGGTGAAGGCAGAAGAAATTTCGCGCATCGACCTGCGCGGTAAAACCATTCTCGCGGATTACTTCCTGCTGATGAACGGGCGTTCCAATATTCAGGTGCGCGCGATTGTAGACAAGATTATCGAGTTCATGGAGGAAGCAGGAGAGCACAACGTGCGGCTGGAAGGGTATGTACGCGCAGAGTGGGTACTGCTGGACTATGGCGACGTAGTGGTGCACGTGATGCAACCTGAAGTGCGTGAGTTCTATAGTCTGGAAGAGTTCTGGCGCAATGCGCCGCTGCTGGACAAACGGGGGTAAGCGTTATGCCTACCGGGGGGGAGGATGAGCTCCGTCGTGAGCGAATAGAGAAGCTGCTGCGGGAAGCGTATGTATACCAGATGCGCAACGACCTGCTACGTGCCGAAGAGCGCTGCCGTCAACTGCTGGAACTGGACGCCAACAACGCCGAGGCGCTGGAACTACTAGGCGATATCCAGGAACACACGGGGCGCATCGAGGAGGCGGTGCTATCATTCCGCAAGGCGCGTGACCTCTCTCCAGTGGACACGCCGCGCTATGCCTCAGCCGAACGCAAATACGCCGCCGCATTACTAAAACAACAGGGTATCTCCGCTGCTGACCTGCCTTCGGAACCTGCCAGCCCATTGCTGGCTATTGCCGCGTCTATCGTCTTCCCCGGTCTCGCCCAGTGGCTGATGAACGACCGCGTTAAGGGCGGCGTGCTGATTGCGATATGGGTGATGCTCTGGCTGTTGATGGCTTTTTCGCCGTGGGGCGTACAAAACATCGAACGGGGAGGGGGGGCGTTCCTCTTTCTCGCCTCGGTGATGGCGTCAGTGTATGTGGTAAGCCTGATCGATGCTTACCAAACCGCCAAACGCGGTGGAGCGCGTCGTAAACCGAAGTCAGGCTGGGAGATTTAACACACACTCAAGCTATCCGTTCGTATAACTGCAGAGGCACTTCCCCCTCGAAAGGCTCTTCCCTGACCACCGCTTCTGTCGCTTTCACCAGCAGTTCACCGATGCGATGGTAGCCGTAGAAACCTGCGCCCGCGATGTGAGGCAAAATAATCACGTTGGGCAGTTCGCGCAGAGGATGGTCGGGAGGGAGCGGCTCAGGGTCGGTTACATCCAGCACGGCTATAAACCGTCCTGTGCGCGCCTCTTCTACTAGCGCTTCATGGTCGATCACTGCACCGCGGCTGGTGTTGACCAGCACGCTGTGCTCGCGCAGTAAGCTCAGGTGCTCTCGATGAATCAAGCCCACCGTTTCGGGCAGGAGAGGAGTATGTACGCTCACAATATGAGACTCACGGAACAGCGTTCGCAAATCCACCGGTTTCAAGCGCATCCGCCGCGCCTCCTGCAGCGGTAAAAACGGGTCGTACACCAGAATGCGGGTGCGGAAAGGACGCAATAGACGGATGACCTCTCTCGCTACCGTGCTGCATGAGACCAGCCCCACTGTGGATCCCAGAAGATACTGCCCGTTCACTGCAATAGCAGGGTCACGCCAGACGCCGCGCTCGCGATAAGCCAGGATATGGTCTATCCAGAGGCGTACCCCCATAATCATCATGCCAACGGTGGCTTCCGCCACATTCAGGGCAATTGCGCCGTTGCCGCTGAATACGCGCACGCCCCGTGGAATAAGGTAGCGTTGTACCACCTCTGGCGAGAGCATGAACTTCACTGAGCCTGCCGCGTGGGCAATCAGCTTAAGCCTTGTTGCCTTCTGCAGCACCTGATCCGTCAAGCGCGGGCTACCCCACGCTGTGACCAGCGCATCGAACTCGCTCAGGCGTTCCGCCAGATTCTCTGATGTGCAGGCTATATCGTGGTCCCACTCCACTACCTCCGAGCGGCGACGCAAACGCTTCCACCAGTATGGTGTAAAAACAAGCGCGGTATGCTCTGGTCGGGGAAGATACAGTATCCTCAGTTGCTGTGTGCGCATGTTCTCCTCTCCTTTTGGGTACTACCGTGTTCAAGTATGGCTTCCGTATTGGAAACGATGTTCCTCTCTCCCTTATCATTCTGAACGCAATCGAAGAATCTCCGAGATGCTTCGCCTTCGGCTCAGCA
>JANWYZ010000109.1 GCA_025054895.1 bacterium
CTCGTGACCTGGTGCCGTTGCTCAGTTTCCTATGGCAACGGGGTAAGTGCCGATACTGTGGCGCGCGCATTTCCTGGCGTTACTTCTGGGTGGAGCTGGCGACGGGACTTTTGTTCCTAGGGGTCTACTGGCGCTACGGCTGGAGCTGGGATACCGTGTTTTACGTGCTGTTCGCCGCAGCGCTGATTGCTGCCTTCTTCATTGACCTGGAGCATTTTCTGATACCGGATGGCTTAAATGTTTTTATGTGGATGCTGGGTGTTGTCCGCAACGTTGTGTTGATTGTCGAGGGCAACTCGCAAGCATGGGTTGTGGTGGGTGATTGGCAACTGCCTTACGCTGTGGTGGGCTCGGTTGTTTGTACTGCAATTTTTGCAACTATCGCCATAATCGGGCGCGTGATGTTTCGAAAGGACGCCATGGGCTTTGGAGACGTGAAATTGGCACGGGCTATTGGTGCAATGATGCCGTTAAACCTCGCACTGCTGGCTTTTGCGGGCGCGGTGGCGCTGGGAGCAGTGGTGGGTGGTTTACTGGTCATGTTGAGCATGAAACAGCAGGCTCCTTCTACCCCTTCCTCTACAACAGATGCAACTTCAACAGCGGCTCCCGAGCCTGTATCGCAAATGCTGCTCTACAGCCTGATACTATTGGTTGTGCTGGATGTGCTGATGTTTCTGTACGATGGCGTGCGCTCGCTCTTCTCATCCCGTAAACCTACCGTAGCGATCGCAGATGACGAGCAGTTTGTGCCCGGCTTGACCACCATTCCCTTCGGTCCGTACATCGTCGCTGCCACCCTGATTGCGCTCATCGGCAAGCCGTATGTGTTATCGCTATGGGACGCCTACTGGCGCTGGGCGACCGGAGGAGGCTAAGGGGGATCGTGATGGCGGTGCAGACGTTGCCCAAAAAGATAACCTACGAAGAATGGCTGCAGATGCCAGAGACCAACCAGCCGTATGAGGTGGTAGATGGGGAGATAAGAATGTCACCTGCACCTAACCTGATGCATCAGCGACTTGTGCGTCGCCTTATCCTATTCCTGGAAGAACTTGTGCCAGAGGATAAAGGGGAGATACTACCTTCTCCTATTGATGTCATTATCTCGCGTTCGCCTCTCAGGAGCCGTCAACCAGACATCATGCTGGTGCTCTTTCGTAAGGATGGATGGCAGAATTTACAGGCGGTGCTGGAAGCTCCGCCAGGGGAAGTCGTTCCCGATTTAGTGATAGAGGTTCTCTCGCCAAGTGAGAGAAGACAAACGGTCGAGGAAAAAATAGAGGACTACCGACGCATCGGTGTGCGGGAGTTCTGGCTGGTTAGTCCTGAGGCGGAGACGGTAGAGGTGTTGCGTCTTGGCAAGGAAGGTATAGAGCGTATCGGGCTGTATGGGCGGGGCGACGTGGTGCGCTCGGAGTTATTACCAGATTGTCAGATTGATACAGACCGCCTCTTCGCATAAGGGGAACCCCGCACTCAGAGGCGTCGTCAAAACCGACAGGAAAGGAATGAGGTGACCGACCATGCGAGACCGGAATAACACCAGAGCCTTTACGATGGTGGAAATGTTAACGGTGATAGCCATTATCGCCGTACTTGCCGCCATCATCTTCCCGGTAGCGGCACGGGTGCGCGAGCAGGCCCGTCGCAGCACCACTATGTCCAACCTGCACCAGATACAGATGGCTCTGAAGATGTATAAGCTGGATAATCGTGTGTACCCTGAGGCGCTGTTGGGCTATGTGGAGTTTCAAGGAAGCACCCCTGTGCCCGCCGACCGCATCCGAGGTGGCTTTCTGTTCCAGGCGTACGTTCGAGACATCAACATCTTCCGCAGTCCCAACAACCCGGTCAACGACAAGGTAAGCTGGCGAGCGGTGGAGGTGTTGCTCCCCGACCCGGAAAATCCCAGCGTGCGCGTCAACGAAATCAACGGTCTGCTGGTCACACGCCCGTACTACCTCCTGGACAGCATGGATATCGGGCAAACCTGTCCGGGCAGTGGGGTGTTCGAGCAACACTATAGCCTGTATCGTCCATACATGCCAACCAGCAATACCGCCGGTCCTCTGGACGATATGTGCCAGTTGCAGTATAACCTGCCGCCGGAAAACACGATTGTCACGTGGGTTACCGACCACCGCGATTGCGAGGGCGGACTGCCAGCAGCAGGAAGCAAAGATATTGTGCTGTTGCTCAGCGGTACGGCGAAGCCGGTGGATTCGCGCATTATCAAGCAAAAAATGACTGGCAGCGATCCCAACTTCAGCAATGCGGGGCAGAACAAGTTCTGGTGCCTGGATTGAGAAGTGCTTTGCTGACGCCTGGTGCGAGGGGATTTACCACTTACGGCTAAAGCCGTGAGAAAGAGGTAATAGATACTGTGCCTGCAACCGACGGAGCGAGAGGAGGAGGCTTGGCGATAGGCAATCAGGTGAGATGCTTCGCTAACGCTCAGCAGGACAGGCATGGTCGCCTATTGTGTCATTCTGAGCGCAAGCGAAGAATCTCGTTGGCTCGAGACAGGGAGATGCTTCGCTTTTGGCTCAGCAGGACAGGGAGACGGCTCGGCAGGAGCCTCGCCCTCCAAACCTTTTGTCGTTCTGCCCTTTGTCATTCTGAGCGAAGCGAAGAGTCTCGGTCTGGAGATGCGACAAGATGCTTCGTTAACGCTCAGTATGACATAGGGAAAATGGCAAACCCACCATACGCGAGGCGGTGGAGGCGAACATGAGAAAAAACACGAGAACAACCGCTTTTTCGCTAGTTGAAGTGCTCGCGGCGATAGCCGTGCTGACCATTGGCATTCTGGTGATTCTGAAACTCTTCCCGGGCGGGTTCTTCGTTACTCGCGCGGCGGAGAACCGTTCATTCGCCAGCCGGTTGGCTCAGCAAGAGATCGAGCGCTGGAAAAACAATGCTGCCGCGTTGCCAGCGGGCATTTTGCCCCTGTTACCCTATAGTGACGGCACTTCGACCGGTGAAGCTATCGATGTAGGGGCGCATCCTGATAATCTCGCGCCTCCTTCGTTGCCATCTGGCATCGACCCTTACTACTACTCGGATATCAACCGCTGGCGGCGTGTGGTGGGCGAAAAGGTACGTATCCCCATCCCGGTACCCACCGTAGCAGGACAGGGTTCCGTTTACGTACTGGGCGCGGGTCCGTTCGTAGACCGTCCGTTGTACGACCCGGTCTCGCAGGTGTGGCGACTGAGCAACCTCAACGTGTACGGCTCGCCTATGGTGCGCGTCTTGTGGCAGGCTCAGGAAGACAGCCCGCCGCCTCTGCGCGGTCCACATCAGTACGCTATCGACTACGACGCCGGCGACGATGGCTCGTTTGACGATGTGGTCGTCTGGTTCTACCCAACTCCATACCCGCGCGACTTTACTATCTCGTTCGATTACTACGACGGCAACGACGGGTGGAAACTAAAGTCGGTTTCCAAGACTATCCCGAACGTTGTCAGCCTGACAGGCGAGCCGGTAAGGGTCGAGCTGCGAAGCTATGCCGGACCAGACGGTAGACCGATTCTGGAATCGGGATGGCGTATGCGCGGCGGCAGTGACCTGGTGAGCAGAGAGTTTCGATTACTTCCCCTTGCTCAGGCATGGTCGGATGACCCGTACGAGTTCAAGATACTGTATGGCAATATCGGCGCGTACGCTAACGTGGGCGTCTTGCTGTTCAACCCGCGTGGGCGCGACTACACCGAACGTACAGCACGCGGTACCGTGCCCTTAACTGCGCACATCGACTATACTGTGCTGGACTGGCACATCATCCGCGAGGACAGGTTGATCCCCACCGCGCCAGCGGAGATCAAACTCAACCTGCGCTTCCTGCGCAAGCGCGGCGACAAGCTGGACGATCAGACCACCTACAACGGGTTAATACGCGGCGTCAACTGGAGCGCCTTACCACAGGGCGACCCGGTGCGTCAACAGCCAGATTTTGTAGCGGTAGATTTGCAAACAGGACAAATCATTGACCCTATCACTACCTCAACCGACACTGGTTCCTATCGTGTGGACTACCGGAATGGCATTGTGTATGTGGTAGACCCGACTTTGGTGGGGCACACTCTGCGCTTCTACTACCAGGCGGATGGAGATTGGGGGGTGCAGATTCTTAAACCGTACGAGCTGTACCGCGAGCGATACGGTAACCTGCTGAGCTACCGCGAGTTTTATGTGGGAGGCGGTTCGGACGGGGGATCGCCTACGCGCATCTACTTCCCTGTGTGCGACGCGGGCAAGCAGGTGATTTTGAGCGAGGTGTTCTACAGGGATGGCGTGTTGGGCAGGGATGTGTTGCGTGGTGTGCTGGCGCGTATCAGCACCCGCACTGAAACCGTCGGTGGACGCCCCCTGTGCTACATCGACATCCGTGACATCAAATCGACGGCAGTCTCACTGGACCTGGATGCTTACAACACCTACGGGTATGTAGTTCGTGGCGTCAAAGGTGCGTCGTTTAAGGCGCGTGTAGTATGGAAGGAGAACAATCGCTGGCAACGTTACGAGATAGAAACCATTCTCACACGCGAAGTGGAATAACCAGAGTGAATGAACGTAAGGGTGAAACAGGAGCGTTACCGATGAAAGCGATAGGCAACACGAAGTTCAACACAGCGTTTACGCTGTTGGAACTGCTGGTGGTGATGGCGATTACTGCCATCATGTTGGGGCTGTTGCTCGGTCCCATGCTGCAGAGTTTCAACTTCACCCGTCGGGTGCAGAGAGTGGCGCAGGCGCAAGATACCGCCCGCCATCTCATGGAAGTCATCGCCCGCGAGATAGCAGATGCAGCGTACGTGTTCGACAACTCGCGCGTGATCAACCCGCTGGTAACCAGCAATCCGGTCAACGACGCTACTTTGCGTTTCGACCTGACCGACCAGCGAGGCAATCTCGTCACGTTCTATCTGCCTTACACCAAAATTGACTTCGTGTTGCCAGAACGTGTGACCACCGCTACTGGCGTCATCGACCCTACCGACGGCAGCGACTACGTGCCCCCGGGGCGACGAAGAGGTAATCCTCCTGCGTTGCCTGTACTGGCAGGGCGCACAGTAGTGCGTTACTTCATCGCACGGCGTGACCCAAGCCGTCCCTACAGCAACCGCAACGAGCAACTACTGGCGACAGCAGCGGTGGATAATCCGTACGTGTTGTGGAGAGCACAATTTGTGCTGTACGAGCGCAATAGCAACGGGCAGTTTGTTCCCAACACCCGCCTGTTTAAGCTGGATTCCAATGGGCAGCCTATTCTGGACGAACCGGGCTTCTTCTACGATACCAGCACCGCCCCCAACGGCAGGTCATACATGCGAAACTGGCTGGAAGTCAGCCGCCCAGTTACCGAGGTGGAAGACATCGACCTGGTCAACGTGCAATACGACTCGCGCACGGGACAGATTGTGCAGGTGACCCCGTTGATTCAGTTCCTGCCCGGGCTGGTTACGGACGACCCGGCAGTGCCAACCGCGCTGGGCGACGCGGCTAACGAAATGCCCAACGCACTGCCTACCGCGTACACAACCAAGAAAGGCGGCTGGAGCTATCCGTTCGTGGTAACCATTTATCGCAACGGTTTCGCTACAGCGTATATGACAGGCAATGTGGGCAATCAGTTGGTGGTGGCGCGGGGAGCTGCTGATGCTTTTCGCTTCAATATCACCGCTTACCAGCTGATGCAGTCGGCTGGCTGCTACGACGAGGGCACATGGGCGCCTGATGTATGCTCTAACCTGCCCGACCCGTGGATACAAGGGGGCGGCTCTTGGGAACGCAATCCGAGTTCGCTGAGCGCGCCATTTCCCTACCTGCCGTTCCAGATCGAGCCGCTTTCGGGCACGGTGAACTTCGCCATCCCTGCAGTGGCAGTGTTCCGTCCGGGCGAGAAGCCGGTGTTTGAATACCTTGCTCGGAATACGCAGGTAGATGAAAGCGGGCGTCGGTATCTGCTGCTTTCGGAACCGGACATCAATAACACCGCGTCCAATAATCGGCAAAGCCCATTGAGGTTGCTGCAAGCGGTGTCTATTGTGCCCGGTTCGGAACGGATATGGGGACCCGACCAGACCGCGCCGCCCGGTGTGGAGCCGCGCATGGTGCTATATACCCGTGTTCCATGGAACACCACGCCCGGCCCGAACCAGTACCGTATCAATTATCGCGGAATGAGCGGTGGGCATCCTACCCTGCAGACGGGCTACGTGGAGTTCTGGCCGCTATGGCAGGTACCTTCCGGCACGCGGGCGGATGGCACACCCTATGACTTGTTGCGCGTTACCTACTCGATTCAGGCGAACACGGAAGGCGATGTGGTGAAGGTAGACTACATGACCCGTTCGCAGTACACGGTGGCGATAAACGTGAAGTTGTACGACCCAACAACGGGCGACCCGCTGCTGATGTCGTTGACCACGCAGGTGCGGGTGCGCAACCTGTTACGATGAAAGCGGGAGGGAGTGCGAAGCATGAACGGTTTTGCCAGGATAGAAGCCCGATTCGGTCGCGCCGCACGTACACAGCGTGGGCAAACGCTGGTGGTGGCGGTAATCGTGATGTTCGTCATGATGTTCATGGGTGCGCTGTTCGTGGCGATTATCGGGCGCAACCTGGAGAACGCTGCCCGCAGCGCGAGAGTCACTGACGCCCAATACTTTGCAGAAGCGGGCGTCCAGTACGCTGACCAGCAACTCACTTTCAGCGAAGAAGGCGCGGATTGGCGCCCGGTGCCCGCCAACCTGCCTCCCGACCAGTGCCGTGACCCGGACTACCAGTGGTTGCGTCCGTTTGCGCCAAACGAGTCCACGACACTCAGCCCTTGTGGCACGCCGACCTCCGGACCGAGCGGCGGCTACAGTCGGGTGCTTTTTGAAAACGGACGCGCGCTGATTCGAGTGAGCTACAACCCGCGCCCGTACAATCCCAACGACCCGGAATCGGGACCCCTCTCGCGCTTCATCAAGATCGAGTCCATTGGACGAGTGGGACGCATTGACCCCAGCGACCCGACCATGCTCACTTCCGCGGCGACCGGACCGCGGCGCGAACTGGTAGCGTACAAGGCTATTGGCATCACCGACTACCTGCGCTTTGTGACCAACCGCGATAATCGCGCCGGCGTGGTAGTGGAGCTGGGCGTACCCGATGGCATTGTGGGGCATGATTCGAACGGCAACCCTCTGCCCGTTCGCCTGATATGGGGCAGCAACACCAGCGGCGCTCCTATCCGTGTCAACGGCAACCTGAAGTGGTATGGTGGGGTAAGGCTAACTCTCAACCCGCAAAACGGCGACCGGATAGAGGTTGCAGGCGATATCCTGCTGGCTCCGCGCTCGCAGGTGACGGTAAACAACAACGCCCTGCTGCCCAGCAACAGCCCGACCTTCAACACCTACGGCGGCGTGGTGCGCGATGGACGTAGCGGCGTTGGTGTAGACGGAGGCGGGCGCTCCATTACGCGCATGGAGCCGCCAATCATCGACCTGACCGACCCTGCCACCAATGTCAACCGCTACTGGAGCATGACGCGCAACTCGGGCGCGCTGGTGGGCGGGCGTAACAGCGGACTGTTCGGTTTCGGCAGAGGTATCTATATCAATAACCGCGCCGACCTGCTGCGTGAGCCTGGTCTGTTCGGCGGGCCGTCGGTGCGCAGTGAGTTCCTGCGGCTGGTGGATTCGCGCAACTGGCAAGGTCCCTACTATGTACCACCCGGCGCGATTATCCGCCTGAACCCCTTCGGATTTACCATCCAGCTCACACGGGGGCGATGGCGCGCTCCCAACGGTGCGCCTACCAACGCGGTGACGATGGTCTGCATGTACCTGCCCGACGGGCGATTGTCGCAAGACCTGCTAGACCCCTCGTTGAACAAGGCGGCTGTGGGGTTGCCCTTTGTCACGCCGTTCTCAGGGGTGATTTACGCAGAGGGTAACGTGCGTATTCGCGGTATCATCCCGCAGGGCAGGCAGCTAACGGTAGTTTCGGGCGGCAACATCTTCATCGAGGGTAACCTGATGAAGCCTCGCTTGCCCAACGGACAGCCCGATAACTCCAGTGCGATTGCCCTGCTGGCGAAGGAGAACGTGGTGGTGAACACCACGCTGTTCATTGACCCGGAATTGGGTACGGAAGCGGGCAGCTGGAATGAGCAAGATGCGCCGCTGAACTTCCCTTCGTGGCACCGCGCCATGTTGCCCACGCAACGACAATCTTTCGTGTTCTCATCGGCGGTCCAGCTGAATAGCTATTTCACCCCTACCTGGCCGCACGGTTTGAAGCTGCTGGTGCGCCATGCAGCTATCGAGAACGCGCAGACCAGCATCTTCCTGCACGTGAACTACCCGGTGAGCGATACCAACGGCAATGGCGTTCTGGACGAAGACCTGTATCGCTTCCCGGGCGGCGTTCTGGATGCGCTGGGCTTGCCTACCATCTATCTGGTGAACGCCTCAGGGGTGAACTACGAGCATTTAGGGCTGGAACTGTTGCGCAACATGTCGCCGTTCAATGCCAATCCGCCCACGCACCCAACCAACCCCCGCAGCGATTATGTGCTGAACGTCGCGCCGGGTGCGGAGAACCGCCTGACCTTCGAGGTCAACAGCGGTTGGGGCAACGCGCCCGCCAACGAATATCATCTCAGTCGAGTGGCGGTACAGCCTCTGGATATCGCCATTGAAGCGCTGATGTATGCACAGGAAGGCTCGTTCGTGGTACTGCCGGGTGAGTGGTTCAATACCGACCCGCGCGATACTTTTCCCGTTGGCACCAGCCCGTCCTCAGTGAACCAGAACGTGCGCAGGCAGCTGTACGGGGTATTATCTCCTGTCTATCCTTTCTATGCACAGCCTCTGGACATCCGCATCGTGATTCGGGGCGCGATAGCCGAGAACCTGCCCTGGGCGATACAGGACCAGGGTGAGTGGTTGAAAAAATGGGGCTGGATACCGCCCCAGTACGGAAACTCTGGCATCCCGATACCGCCAACCCATCTGTACGACCCGAGCGATCCCGCTCGCACCCTGCCGATGGGTTACAATCTGGTGATGGAATACGACCCGGTGTTCACCAGCGCTGGTGTGGTGCGCGTCGACCAGTATGGGCGGCGATTACCGCCTATGCCGCGCCTGCCGGTGTGCCCGGGACTGCTCTATGTGGGGGAGATGAGGTGAGATGGCGGTTGCAACATCGCGCAAGGAGCACATTGTCTATCCCGAATCCGACGGCAAGCCAATGGCAGATAACACCAAGCAGTTTCGCTGGATAGTGACCCTCGAAGGGGGCTTCGAGGCGCTCTTCCGCGAACGCGAGGATGTGTTCGTCGCAGGCGACCTGCTCTGGTATCCCGTCGAGGGGCGTCCTGACATCCGCATGGCTCCAGACGTGATGATTGTGTTCGGGCGTCCGAAGGGAGACCGAGGCTCCTACAAGCAGTGGGAAGAGGGAAATATCCCGCCGCAGGTCGTGTTTGAGGTGCTTTCGCCGGGCAACACGCTGCTGGAGATGGCAAAGAAGCTGGAGTTCTACGACCGCTACGGCGTAGAGGAGTACTACCTGTACGACCCTGATTCGGGCGACTTCACGGGCTGGATACGCGGTGAAGACGGTCGTCTGCAGGCAATAGACCCCATCGAAGGTTGGACAAGCCCGCGTCTGGGGGTGCGTTTCGAGAAGGAGGACGGCGACCTGCGCGTCGTTCGCCCAGACGGGCAGCGCTTCTTGACCTACTTAGAGGTAGAGCAGGAGCGGCAGCGCGCACAGCAGCAAGCTGAGCAGGAGCGGCAACGCGCTGAAAAACTGGCGCAGCGCTTGCGGGAACTGGGTATCGATCCCGAGCAGATTTGAGCCGAGAGAAGGGTGATGACACAATGCAAAACCGACTGGTTCTTCTGATATGGATAACTTTTCTGACTGGTTGGCTGGGTATGGCTCGCACTGCGCAGGGCGACGCCTACACCTACACTGCCTTGCGCAAGCAGATTCGCGTCGGCGTGCTGCAAATCGGCGGTAATCCTGTATTGACGCCTTTCGTATGGCACGTGCTCGACCGGCGCACAGACTATAAACCC
>JANWYZ010000010.1 GCA_025054895.1 bacterium
ACATCTGCGTAGCAGGTCACGAAGTCATTGAGGGTTCAGACGAGCAGGAGACAAAGGTGTCCCAGAGACACGTACGCCCAGTTATTGAGCAAGGACAGATTAGCTGGACCTATCTGCAGGCGTTTCAACTGGGTTCCATAGTGGATTTAGGGAAGGTGCAAGCTCGTGCGAGCTATCCGGAAGTGGAGGATGTCGTCTTCTTACTGCAGCAATGCAGGCAGTTTGGTAGAGTAACTTCAGCTGAATTCTGGAGCGTTTTATGTTCTACCGTTCGTACGTCCCTGCACGAGATATTCGGCCACGTTCTCGTCCCACACTATGGCACTTACTATGTCATGCAAGGGCAGGGACATTGCTCACTGGGTGAACTGAGGTTGCATCCTTCCCAAATCCATCTCTTTGTCGAGACGGAGCAGTACGGGAATCGCCTGAGACTTAGCGTGAGCACGGAGCGCGGTCTCTTGCGACTACCAGTCACTGATGTACGCTTTTACCGTCCCCCAGCCTGGGATGTGGTAGAGGAAGCGGTTCAGGAGATGGAACGTATGCTTCATAGCGCCACCGATGAAGTTATTCTTGGCGTCGGACTTACTCGCCCCTTCGCCCCCACAGGCTTCCATGCCCCTGTCCACTGGTTGCAGGTGAATAACATCCATGTGTCTGCAGACCCGCTATGGCAGGGCAGCTTGCGGACACATCAACCGATAGGGATCGATCTGGAATGAGAGGTGAACCGTTTTGAGTCTGTTTACCATAGGACATTCTAACCACGATATACAGCGATTTATCGAGTTGCTGCGCGAGCATCGCATCGATGTGGTGGTCGACGTGCGCAGTACTCCGTACTCGCGGTATGTACCGCAATACAGCATGGACAATCTCCGCGGTACACTTGAGGAACATAATATACAGTATCTCTACCTTGGTAAAGAGTTAGGTGGACATCCGGACGTGCCTTCTCTATATGATGAGAAAGGCTACGCGCTTTATGACAGATTTGTCACGACGGACTTTTTCCAGAAAGGGATCGCCCGCTTGTTAAGGGTGCTGAGTAGCGGTGTTAGGGTTGTACTCCTGTGCAGCGAGGAGAACCCCAACGAATGCCATCGCAGGTTGCTCATCACATGGTACTTATATCATCAGATGCACGTCGACGCCATACATATTCGCGGGGATGGGACAATTCAGCGAGAATCTGTTCTTCATGCAGATGCGTCTTCTTCGCTGTTCGGTGATGACCCCGCGCTGGCTGCACCGCCGCGCTCCGCAAAACCGGTGCGAAACACACAGAAGCAAAACCCTGGGGAGGTTCCCGATGAACTATAAACGTCTGGGCAAAACGGGGCTATGGGTTTCGGAACTGTGCATGGGCTGTATGACCTTCGGTGGGGAGGCGGATGAACACACCTCTGTCGCCATGGTGGAACGGTGTCTGGAGGCAGGCATCAACTTCTTCGACACCGCCAACGTGTACACGGGTGGACGTTCGGAAGAGATTCTGGGCAAAGCGTTGCGTCCTCACCGCGATCAGGTAGTTATCGCCACCAAAGTACGCGCTCGCGTGGCGGAGGGTCCCAACGGCGAAGGGCTATCGCGCTACCACATCATGCAACAGGTGGAAGCCAGCCTGCGTCGCTTGCAAACGGACGTGATTGACCTCTATCAGGTGCACTCATGGGACGAGAACACACCTTTAGAGGAGACGCTCTCCACGCTCAACGACCTGGTGCGGCAGGGCAAGGTGCGCTACATCGGCTGTTCCAACTTCGCCGCGTGGCAGCTGTGCAAAGCGCTGTGGCTCAGCGACAAGCATGGTTGGGCGCGCTTTGATAGCATCCAGCCGCGCTACAACCTGATTGACCGTGTGGTGGAGATGGAGATACTGCCCCTGTGTCAGGCGGAGGGCGTGGGCGTGATGGTGTATAGCCCGCTAGCAGGGGGGATTTTGACGGGCAAGTATCGCCCGGGCGAGCCTCCGCCTGCCGGCACTCGCGCCGCAGAGAACAAGTGGTTTTTAGAGCGCAGGGCGCAACCGCACAACATCGAGCGAGCGCAACGTATCGTAGAGGTGCTGAAAGGGTTTGACCGCCCGCTGGTGCAAACCGCTGTCGCGTGGACGATTAGCCACCCGGCGGTAACCTGCGCCATTATCGGCGCGCGCAACATGGAGCAGCTCCATCTGATCCTGGACGGCTGGAGCGGAGCGTTGCCGCCAGAGGAGAAGGCGATCCTGGACGAGGCGAGCGCGCTACCGCCGCTGAATTAAGACAATTCGTTCGCCCTCTCAATCGCCGCTGCGACCGCTTCGATCAGCGCGGAGCGTACGCCTGCCCGCTCCATCACTACCAGCGCGGCGATGGTGGTTCCCGCCGGAGTAGTGACCATATCCTTGAGCTGTGCGGGGTGCATTCCCGTCTCCAGCACCATTTTCGCCGCGCCCAGTAGCGTCTGTGCTGCAAGAAAAGTGGCTATATCACGCGGTAAACCAGCGCGCACTCCGCCATCGGACAGCGCTTCAATCATCAGATAGGCATAGGCGGGACCGCTTCCGCTGATGGCGGTAACGGCGTTCAACAGATGCTCCTCTACCTCTACTGCCTCGCCGAAAGAGGTGAAAATCTCATGCGCGGCGGCGGCGTGCTCTTCGGTAGCGTAACGACCGCGTGAGTATGCAGCAGCTCCCGCGCCTACAATAGCGCACGTATTGGGCATGGCGCGAATGACCGGCGTACCGGGCGGTAGAAGGTCTTCGATACGGGCAATAGGGATGCCTGCAGCGATGGAGACTACCAGTTTATCTGGTGTGATGACGGCGGCGATTTGCTCTACCACGTCATGGATAAGATAGGGTTTTACACAAAGCATCACGATGTCCGCTCGCTTCGCCGCCTCCACGTTGGACGAAGCGGGACGGATGCCCAGCTCCTTAACCAGTGCGTCAACCTTCTCGTGGTGGATATCAGCGGCAACGATTTGCTCCGGTTCTACTGCCTTCGCCTTCAACAACCCGCGACAGGTTGCGGAACCCATCGCCCCCGTGCCGATAACTGCTATGGTTTTTCCCTTCAAACTCACCGCTGGCGTTCACTCCATGCGCCGTTGTGCAAATCGTCAGCGTTGGTGGTTTCTACTTGCACGTTGGCGGGCGCGAATAGAAACACCTGCTCGTGCACTCGCTCCACCGTACCCTCCAGCGCATATACCACACCCATCAGAAAATCCACCACGCGCTCGCGCACGCGCGCGTCTGCATACTGGAAGTTTACCAGCTGCTGGTGTCCTGTCTTCAGCCCATCGGCGGCGCGACGAGCATCTTCCATTGTACGGGCATACAACACGTTCACACGCTGAGCAGGACGGGTATGCAGGCGAATAACCGTGTTACCCGCCTCCTCTTCGTCTTCCTCAGCCGCGCCAAACAGGCGTTCTTTCAACCGCGACCACCACGAGCGGCTTTCTTCCTCTTGAAACGGTTCCTGCACCGGTTCACCCTCCTTTAAGCACGCGGTCCGAAAATCGCCGTGCCAATCCGTACCATTGTAGCGCCCTCTTCGATAGCCACCTCGTAATCCTGTGTCATACCCATTGACAGATGCACACGGCAGGCTTCCGGCAGCTGTTCGAATAAACGACGCAGTTGCACAAAATAGGGGCGCGCTTGCTCCGCATTTTCGACAAGAGGAGCCATACCCATAAGCCCCTCCAGATGCACGTACGGCAGTTGGGCGATGCACTCTGCCAGCGGCAACGCCTCTTCTGGAGACACCCCATACTTCTGAGGCTCGCGAGCGATGTTCACCTCAATAAGCACGCGCTGTCGTTTGCCCGCCGTCTGTGCGCGCCGGTTAATCTCCTGCGCCAGTTGCTCGTCGTCTACAGTGTGTATCCACTCGAAGAGGGGCACTACCCCCCGCACCTTATTCCTTTGCAAGTGTCCGATGAAGTGCCAGTGTACTGACGCCTGTATACACGGGATTTTCTCGCGCGCTTCTTGATAGTAATTCTCTCCAAAATGTTCGATTCCTGCAGCAATAGCACGCTCGATACGGGCGATGTCCACCGTTTTGGACACCGCGATCAGCGTAATCTCTTCTGGTTTGCGCCCTGCGCGTTCACACGCCCGGGCGATTCGCTCGCGCACAATAGTCACGTTGCGCGCGATGTCGGTAATCATCGCTAAGAGCTCTCGCTGCCGTTGCCGTTTTCTTCAGGAATGTACACGCTGCTGTGGCTTACCGCGAGCTGTCGCAGCACGCCCGTTTCCACAAACACCACGCGCTCTGCTACGTTCACCGCGTGGTCTGCACATCGCTCGAGGTAGTAGATAACCAGCAGCATGGTGGCTGACGCCTCAAGGTGCTCCGGGTTAATCCGCGCTGCGGAAATGATGGCACGTCGCATCCGACGGTAGAGTTTGTCTACCTCGTTATCCATTTCGCATACGTCGTACGCCAGCTCCAGGTTGTGTTGTGTAAATGACTCAAGACCGCCCCGAATCATCTCGCAGACTTTTTGCTTCATCAGCGGTACGTCCACCAGAGTAATGATGTGCGGATAATCTTTGAGCTTAATTGCTGCCTTAGCGATATCCACCGAGTGGTCCCCGATGCGCTCGAGGTCGGTAATGGTTTTCAACACGGTGCCAATGAGGCGAAGGTCGCGAGCCATCGGCTGTTGCAGAGCCAGCAGGCGCAAGCAGTGCATCTCGATATTGACATCCATGTCGTCCACTTCGTCGTCGCGACGCACGATGTCCTTTGCAAGCTCCTCATCGCGGTTGCAAAGAGATTGCACCGCCTGGTCCAGCATCTGCTCCACATAGCTGCCCATGGCAAGCAGTTCGTTCTGGAGCAGCTGTAGTTCCTCATCAAACGCATGGCGTACGACTGCCATTCTCGCTTTGTTCTCCTTTTGTTCACTTGCGGTGGAATGCTATATTATATTATTCCATGCATAATTTGTAAATCTGCAAGGGGCAGAGCGCATATTATTGTGTTCCTTTATGATGAGCAATCATTGATACCAGGACGACGGCTGAGATACGCCTCTTCTTGACGCCGAGCGGCCTCGAAGCATCTCGCGCCTTTCCATCATGCTGGACGCGATGAGACCTCTCCGAGACTCTTCACTCCGCTCAGGACGACAAACGGGCTGGAGGGCGAGGCTTCCGCCGGACTGTCTTTCTGTTATCAGGTTCTGCAGGTATTGCCCATGATGCTCAGCCACAGGAGCGACAAGAACACCAAAGGACGATTGTCTATCGCACCGTCAGGATCCGACGGTCGTACCACGTCCGTCCGAACAGGTCGGTTACCTTGACGGTAAGGACGTGTACTCCGCGCGTTAGATTGGCAGGCAAGTTCGCCGTCCACAGATGGGGCGAGTTCATTAAGCCCGGCAACCTCCGCCCCGGCAGGTTGTACTGTTCTTCCAGCTTCTTCATCTCGGCGTAGGCGGGATCGGGCTCCTGCACGCGCGCCATAGGTATCCATTCTCCGCTGTCGCCCACGCGCATCTCTACCCGACATCGCTCCGAACCGAAGAAGACGTTTACCAGCACACGAGTTTCTTTCAGCTGGCTCGCCGACACAAAATCAGGAGCGTAGATGTTCATCTGATAGTCTTCTGGATACCGGGCTGCTTTGTAACGGATAGTATAGCGATTACCGTCGAAGTCCACCAACAGATAGCCGTTGGGGGCGCCATCGCGCATGGTAGTATGGGGAATACCAGTCGGATCGGGGACACCTGTCCACCAGCTTCCGCTTACTGTTACCGCGTTGACGTGGTGATGAGGACGCTTGCCGAACCACCCCTGCTCGCGCTGGAAAAAGTAGTGAGTCTGGATGTGCGTATGTGCAGAAAAGGAGAGTGTGTGTTCAAACGGGCGCAGCGCCTCAAACAAGCTTTTGCGTTCCTGCTCTGGTATTTCCCACAGAGGGATGTGCATCATTAGCACCACGAGGTTATTGCGCGGTACATGACGGAGGTAGTTCTGTACAAATTGCAACTGCTTCTCGCCTAACCCTGCTACGTAGCCGCCACGCTGTTGGGGATTGGGGCGCGACCAGACGACATCGTCTAAAACAATGAAGCTCACGCGCCCGTACTCGTAAGCATAGTAGGGAGGTCCATATACCCGTTCGAAGGTTTCGTCGGAGTGTTCGTCGTTGGGCGACTCGAAATCGATGTCATGATTGCCCAGTACGGCGTAGATGGGCACGCCTATCTGCGCTATCACGCGATTGAGCGGGGCGAACAGGTCGAGGTCGTCAAACAGGATGTCGCCCAGCAACGCTACAAACTGAGCCTGCTTTGTACCGACCAGTTCGCGCACCACATCGCGTGCGATGTAACCGACCTCGGTGAGGTCACGAGGTTGAGTGTCGCCGAAGATGAGAGCGGTAAAGCGTTCCGATTCGCGTTGTGGAACAAGCGCAAAATCCACCGATGCAGGCAGTTCGCCTGTCGGAGGCACTCCGGGAAAGCGCAGCTTGGGCGAACCTTTCGGTTTATGAATGTAGTAGTGCTGAGGTAATCTGTTTTCGTTCAGAGGAACCTGCCATCCGCGAGGCTTAATCACGAAGAGGATCGTGTCGTCCTCTACCGGCAGACGATACCTTCCCTGCTTGTCGGTGCGCACTACCTCGCGCTGGTTGGAAACCAGCACATTGGCAATCCCCGGCTCTTGCGAGTCGCGGACGCCGTTGCGGTTTATGTCGTGAAACACCACGCCAGTTGCGGTTCTCTGTGCTTGCGTTGCCGATACGAACAGGAACCACAAGACGAATACGAGCCAGCCAACGCGCCGTTTGTTCATCAACCAGACCTCCCTCCTAGCCGAACCGTCCGCGAATATAGTCTTCCGTCTCCCGTCTCTTGGGGGTGGTGAATATCGTGGCGGTCTCGTCGAACTCGTAGAGTTCTCCTTTCAGGAAAAAGCCAGTGTACTGGCTGACGCGCGCCGCCTGTTGCATGTTGTGTGTGACGATGACAATGGTATAACGATCTTTCAGTTCCTGCATCAGCTCCTCGATGCGGAAGGTGGCAGCCGGGTCCAGCGCAGAAGCGGGTTCGTCCATTAACAGCACTTCCGGTTCGACCGCCAGCACGCGAGCAATACACAGCCGTTGCTGTTGCCCTCCAGACAGCGCCAGCGCGGATTGTCGCAATTTATCCTTCACCTCATCCCAAAGCGCTGCCTGACGCAGACTGCGCTCCACAATCTCGTTCAGCTTGCCGCGTTTTCGGATGCCGTGTATGCGCGGACCGTACGCCACGTTATCGTAGATGGACATTGGGAAGGGATTAGGCTGTTGAAACACCATGCCCACCCGCCGGCGCAGAGCTACCACGTCCGTACGGGGATCGTTAACGTCTTGCCCATCCAGCAGCACCGAGCCTTCTACACGAGCTCCTTCGATCAGGTCGTTCATCCGGTTGAGACAGCGCAGGAAGGTGGACTTGCCACAGCCCGACGGACCGATGAGTGCGGTGATATGGTTGGGCAGGATGTCCAGGTTGACGTTTTTAAGTGCGTGAAAATTGCCGTAGTATACGTCCAGGTTGCGTGTGCTGATTTTAGGGGGCAGCTTTGTACCAGCTCCTCCACCACGCGGAGACATGACCGTTGCCATAGACGCCTCCTCCTGCATCAATGTCTCAGCCGGAAATGTCAGTGTTACAAAGTGCTGTTTCATCTTGCTCACCTCAAAGCGCGAAAACGTTCGCGGGTGGACATGCGTGCGACCACGTTCAGCACCAGTACAACCGCGATAAGCACCAGCGCAGCTGCCCATGCCTGTCGATGCCAATCCTGATAGGGCGATTTGGCGTACTCGTAAATCTGGGTAGGCAGGTTCGCCATGGGACGGTCCAGGTACAGGTTCCAGAACCGGTTACCTAACGCCGTAAACAGCAGGGGCGCCGCCTCGCCAAAGGCGCGTGCGAGTGCCAGCATGACCCCCGTCACGATACCCCCGCGTGCAGCAGGCAGTACCACACTCCACATGGTGCGGGCGTAAGTCGCTCCTACGCTAAGCGAGGCTGCTCGCAAGGAGTTGGGCACGGCACGCACCATCTCCTCTGTGGTACGAGCGATCATCGGTATCATGATAAACGACAGCGCTACCCCTCCAGCCAGCGCAGAAAAGGAGCGCATCGGCACCACCAGCAAAGCCCATACCGAGATGCCTATCACAATACTGGGCACGCCGTTCAATACATCAGCCATGAACCGCACCGCGTTTCCGTAGCGGCTACGCCCAAACTCCGCCAGATACACCCCTGCACCTACGCCAACAGGCAACGACAGCAGCAGACCCAGCCCAACCATGTAGAAGCTGCCCACGATGGCGTTTGCCATGCCTCCCCCTTCATCGCCGGGGGGTTTGGGGAGGCTGCTGAGAAACTCCCAGTTAACCGAGCGGATACCATTGGCTAAAAGGTAAATGAGGATGATGAAAACGGGCGCCATGACCACCACGGCGCATACCGCCGTGATCGTTAAGGAAGCAATATTGGCGAAACGACGCCACATCTCATACAGTCTGGAGATTCGCATCAGTAGCGTCCCTCCCCTTTTGTAACACGCCACACCAGAAACCGCGCCAGTGCGTTGATCAGCAGCGTGATGGCAAAGAGTAACAGACCTATCTCGGTAAGGGCAGATAGATAGAGCGGCGATGTCGCCTCGGTGAACTCATTAGCGATCACACTTGCCATCGTATATCCGGGTTGCAGCAGAGACGTGGTCAGGTCGGGGCGGTTGCCAATCACCATAGTCACCGCCATCGTCTCGCCTACCGCTCGCCCGTACCCCAGGATAATCGCGCCTAAGATGCCTACCCTGGCGTAACGCAGCACCACGTAGCGAATCGTCTCCCACTTGGTGGCGCCCAGCCCATAAGAGGCTTCGCGCTGCGTGCGTGGTACCGCCAGGATAACCTCGCGCGAGACCGCCGTGATATAAGGGATAATCATCACCGACAGGATGAGGATCGCCGCCATCATGCTGACGCCTACGGCTGGTCCTTCGAACAGAGGGATGAAGCCGAATCGCTGCGCTAAAGGCTTTTGCACGTTTTCACGTAGCCAGGGCACCATCACAAACATACCCCACAAGCCGTACACCACAGAGGGAATAGCGGCGAGCAACTCCACGACGAAGGAAACGGGTTGCCTCAACCAGCGAGGAGCTACTTCTGCGATGAAGATAGCGGTACCCAAACTGAGGGGCACGGCGATCATCAACGCTGCAATGGAGCTCAACAGGGTGCCCCAGATGAATGGCAGCGCGCCAAACCGCTCGCGCACCGGGTCCCAGTCGCGCGACACCCAGAACCGCCATCCGAAGGTACGGATACTCAGCTGGGAGGACTGCCACAGTTCATACGCGAAGAGCAAGAGGAGCAATCCCATCACTGATGCACAAGCCACTACCACCGCCTTGAACAGACGGTCGGACCAGAACGTTGCTCCTCTTGCGTGGTCGGTCGCTTTACTATCCGCAGAAGCCTGTGCTTCCATCCAACCTAAGGAACCTCGGCGAGCTTCTGCAATGACATTTGTGCCACTTCTTCCGCAAGCGGCACGTAATCCAGCTCCACAGCCATCTTTTGTCCGTCCCGCAGTACCCACTCGAAGAACTTCTTCATCTCGGCGGATTTGGCGGCATCTTTAGGCTGTTTGTCCACCAGCACGTAAACGAAGCCCGTTATTGGGTAGCTGTTCTCGCCGGGCATGTTCACCACACTGCTACCGATGTCCTGTTTGAGCTTCTCCACCGCCATGCGGGTGGCTTCCTCGCCAGTGGACTTGCCAGGCAGGACGAACTTGCCTGCAGCGTTCCGGATAGCCGCGAAGGTCAGATTGTTCTGTACAGCATAGTTGAGCTCCACGTATCCAACAGCCCCGGGCAACTGCTTTACCTGACCTGTAACGCCTTCGTTGCCCTTGCCGCCAACGCCGACGGGCCAGCTGACCGACTTGCCCCGTCCAACGCGCTGTTGCCATTCGGTGCTCACCGTGGAGAGGTAGTCGGTGAAAATGTAGGTGGTACCGCTACCATCCGAACGGTGCACAACCACGATGTCCTGGTCCGGCAGATTCACGCCCGGGTTCAGCTCAGCAAGGCGTCGGTCGTTCCACTTCTTGATCTTGCCCAGAAAGATATCCGCAAGCACCTCCGGGCTGAGTTGCAGGTTTTGAGTAACACCGGGTAAGTTGTACACCACTGCTACGGTGCCTGCTACGACCGGGAATTGAACGAACTGTCGGGTGAAATCCTTCTGTTCTTCGGCGGTCACTGCTACGTCGGTGGCTCCGAAATCGATGGTACCCTCCTTGAACTGCTGGATACCGCCGCCACTGCCGATGCTCTGGTAATTCACTTGCACACCGGTTAGCTTCTCGTATTCCGAGGACCAGCGAGACATGATAGGGTTGACAAAGGTGGAACCTGCTCCTGTAATTTGAACTTTCGTCTCACTACCGGTGGTAGTTGTTCCTTTCTTTGGCGCACACCCTGCTACTATCGCCAGCGCTGTTGCTACCAGCACTCCGGCTACTATGCTCATGCTCCGTTGACGCATGTTGTCCTCCTCCTGCTGGGTTTGCTTCATTGCCCTTTAGTATCGTAACGCACAATTGTTAAGGAAGTTTTAAGCCTACCAATCCCATTTTATGCCAAGATGCAGCTGTAAATCAGGCGCGATTCGCGCCAGCCAGCCGAGCTGATTCTGCGTCATCGACAGTTCGGTGTACAAACCGGAATGCATTTCTCTTACTACACCGACAGTGAGCGAACGGCGCGCGCCATCAGCGTAGGGCACACCTATTAACACAGGGGCGCGGTTATCGTCTATCTGTACAATGAAAGAAGTGCGCGTATCGGGCATATATTCTACGGCTAACATCCACTGCAGCATACTACGAGCGGAAACGGCGAGATGTGAAGGTTTCCCCACCCAAACCATACTCAGGTTTCCATGCCACGCCAGCCGCCCGTTACTCTGGTAGGTGCAGATAACTCCAAGCCCTGCGTCTGTGGCTCCGCTGCCGAAAGATTGGGCGGCGTTGCCGGTGGGCAGCTTCATCATGGCGCGTATCGCCCAGAAACTTCGCCCGGATTGCCCTAACGACCTGCGCCCTTCCAGGAGCGCATCTCCTATTCCGAAGGCAGGTGTATCCAGCGTAACCAGAGTGTTTCCGCCGTATACCATCCTCTCATGCACGCGATAATTACGATGTCCTGCCCGCCCTCCTCCATCGAAACCGAACCAGCGATGCCAGGCGTTAATCGCCTCGTCCAGAAAGCCCCCGTTGCGTGCACACAGTGGTATGTACACAGCCCACTCCGTATCGCGCCCGATGCCTCGTGCATACACGATGGTGAGACGCTGTACCTCGAAATCCTGTTCGAAATGGTTGTTCCCCGCCCTGTCAAATAGTAGATGATTGGCTACATCCAGATTCACCTGGAAGCGTGTTTTGTTTTGCGCGAGTACCGATGCGGATACAGGCGGAGCTTGCAGGAAAAGAGCGTTCAACGGCTCGGCGTTACGTACCAGCAAGGGGGCACGCCATCTGCTCGGCTGGTACTCGTCGCAGCACGCCTCTACCGACACGAAGAACATCCCCACCACGACCATAATCGCCAGCCATTCCCTCATACCAAATCTGGATTCGGTACAACGGGAGTACTTCCTGCGCGTTTAGTGTGTTACCTCCTTCGGGGAACTGGTGACTGCCCTGTCGCACATATCTGGCCGACGATTTTACACAGCAGGCAAGGCGCATCTGTTTCCGTAACAAAGCATGGTATACTGGATAGCACCAGCTGTCAACAGGGTGATTTGAGAGCAAGGAGGACACGAGTATATGGCTTTGGTACAACGCAATCGGATCAAACTGACACTGGAAGGAGCGAAGTTAATCATTCAGGCTTGCGAAGCCAAATCGCGCGAGCTGGGGCAGGATATGGACATTGCTGTAGTCGATGAGGGCGGTAATCTCATAGCGTTTCACCGCATGGACAATGCGCGCATTACCAGTATCGATATCGCTATCAACAAGGCGTTTACCGCGGCGGGCACGCGACGCGGTACACACGAGTACGCTACAATTGCATCGCCTCAGGGAGGCGCGGCGTTCGGTATTCACGTTAGCAATCAGGGACGTTTTATGATATTCGGCGGCGGCTTACCGATTATCGTCAATGGACAGGTTATCGGTGCGGTTGGAGTCAGCTCCGGCACTATCGAACAGGATCGCATCGTCGCGCAGGCAGGCGTGGACGCTTTTCTGGCAGCGCTGGCAGAGGAAGAGGCACGGCGCTAAGAGGCGGTCAGGCGCGCGCGGAAGTTATCGATGGTGCGGCGCAACCCCTCTTCGATGCTTACCTGCGGTTCCCACCCCAGTAGATAGCGCGCGCGGGAAATGTCTGGCTTGCGCCGGCGTGGCTCGTCCGGAGAGAACAACGGGCGGAACACTATTTGGCTGGTGCTGCCAGTCAGGTTCTTAATCAGCTGCGCCACCTCCAGCACGGTGCGCTCGTCTGGATTGCCGAGGTTCACCGGTTCGTGGTAATCGGGCAGTTGTGCAAGCCGCCAGATGCCTTCAATAAGGTCGGACACGTAGCAGAAGCTGCGCGTCTGTGTGCCGTCGCCGTATACTGTGATCGGCTCACCTCGCAACGCCTGTCCGATGAAGTTGGGTATCATCCTGCCGTCGTCCAGACGCATGCGCTCACCGAAAGTGTTAAAAATACGCACAATGCGCGTATCCAGCCCGTGGTGCCGATGGTATGCCATGGTCATCGCCTCGGCGAAGCGTTTGCCCTCATCGTACGCCCCACGAACGCCCACCGGGTTGACGTTGCCGGTATACTCTTCCGCCTGTGGATGCACTAGTGGGTCGCCATACACCTCTGAGGTGGAAGCCAGCACGTACCGCGCCCCTTTTGCCTTTGCCAGCCCCAGCGTCTTGTGTGTGCCCAAGGCGTTCACCTTCAGTATCTGAATCGGTTTGGTGGCGAAATCTATCGGACTGGCAGGCGAAGCGAAATGGAAGATGATGTCTACCGGACCGTCAATATACAAATACTCCGTCACGTCCTGTTTGATGAAGCGGAAGCGCTCGTTGCCCGCCAGATGAACGATATTGTGGATGCTGCCGGTAATCAGGTTATCCAGCGCGACAACCTCGTATCCCTCCGCCAGCAACCGATCCACCAGGTGCGATCCCAGAAAACCTGCTCCACCAGTGACAATAGCCCTGGGCATGAGTGCTCTCTGTTCTACTGAGGTTCTAGAACGATAACATCCTTCTCCCTCCGGGCAGGCGTTACCTTTAGAGAGCGCAATTTACCATCGCGCAGTACGCCCTCCACCACCGTCCTGCCGGGCGCGTGTAAGCGGAAGGAGACATCCCACTCTCTGGGCCAGGCGGGGAACAGCAGTATCCGCTCGCCGTTGGTTTGCAGGAGCATCGCCTGCAAGGCAATCATGCCTGCGCAACCGTGGTCCTGGTCGGGTATCCAGTCATAGTTCGGTCCCCAGAAGGCGGGAAAGCGACTACCGGAGTGCTTGGTGGCGAAGCGCTGCGCCACCATCTGCTTTGCTTCATCGGTGAGCCCCAGCATCGCCGCCCATATCGGGTCCTGTCGCCAGCCTTCATTGCCTTTGTACGGTCTGCGCGCGTAGGTGTGACGAGCCACCTCGATGTCTGGCTTGCCCACACCGTATAGACGGTAGGGGAACACTGCGTACAGCTCCGGGTCTTCCGAGTTGATAGGGTCAGCCAGAATCTGCTGAGCAGGCAACAGGAGGGCTTGACCGTTTTCCGTCTTCATCGGCAAGGGAGGAAGTTGCGCCAGCAGCCTGCGCCACAGGTTGCGCTCCTCAGACTCTTTGCCGCTGAGCGGCAGCCGTAACAGCGCCTCTAATGTCCACTTCAAACCGGCGATGTCGGGTAGTGGATTGACCACTTCGGGATACGTCTCCAGCGACTGCGCAGGCTTTAACAGCAGCTTACCTGCCTCGTCACGGGCGAAATGCTTTTCGTAGAACGTCGTGAAGGCGCGGGCGAACGGCAGTAGCGTGTTTTTGAGGAACTGCTTGTCGCCCGTGTGGAAGAAGTACTCCAGCGCCAGAGCAAGCAGCTCCAGATTGCAGGAATAGTAGTAGCGGATATAGGGGTTGTCGATATGCGAAGCCGGCTTATCATTGCGATTCCAGCCATAGTTGCAGTTGGCGTACGTGCCCCAGGAGGTTATCGTTTCCGGAAAGTAGGCTCCATCATGTCCGAAGTAAAGACGGGTTCGCTCTTTGGCGAGCGGAAGCGCGTTCAGATACATCCGGAACAGCGGCTGCAGCATCTCGTAGTCGCCAGCAGGGATCATGCTCCAGTAGGGCAGGCGTGTGTTCTGAAACCAGTATTCTCCCCCCCAGCGACGATAGTCGGCGTCAAAATGTTCATCAGGCTCTCGCGAGTCGACGGTGAAAATCGAGCCGTTAAACTTGATAGGATATGCTCCTCGCCCCGCGCAGGCGTTGATGAACCGTTGCAATACATAACCTTGCGTAACGGTGTTCGCCTCCGGGCTTCCGGTGACCACTATCCAGCTGCGCCGCCAGAAGTTGCGCCACCACCGCTGATGTGCTGCGCGTGCCTGAGTGCGCGGTATGGCTTCGGTCCTCTCAGCCTGCGCTTCCAGTTGCTTGAGCCACTCTTCGACAGTGTCTGTTTGCGCGGTCAGGAGGTGTACTGGTATGGAAAACCGCTTTGCGGGGTTATCGCTACGCAGCGCGTGCGTTCCCTCACGAACAAGTCCCTTAGCGCGTATCATGCCGCCGAAGGTGCGGTGCAGCAAGGGGTCTGGTATTTTGCTAACGAGGCTGCCCAATCCCTGATGACGCAGAGTCTGCTCGAAAATCGAGGTCGGGTTGCGGTGGAACCATACAAGGCGATTGCCTTTTTCCGACAACACTGTATCGGCGTGTTCCACCACAGCAAAAGGAGCGTCCATCATCCCGTACGCGCTGAACAGCTCGCGTCCCTCCAGCTTGCGGTTGCTTGTACGCCAGACCTCCAGCTGTACCCGAACGTGCACGGGTTCTGCGCTTTCTACCTCGATCCACACCACTGGACGGTGAGCGTCTACCCACACGCGCAGGGTGGTTGGTCTGTGGGAAGCACCCGCCTGCACCAGTATCTCTCCCTGCAACAGGCGCAATTCCTGGCGAAAGAAGCCGCCGCTGTTCAGCAAGGGAGGAGAGAGCGACACACGTACCCTGCCCAACTTGAGCAGGCGGTTGATCTCGCTCCACGCATCAGTTTTGCTCAGGTAAAATACAAGGTCACCGTTCGGTTCCACCCAGACGTTTACACCGATATCGCCGTTACCCAGCGGCATGGAACCAGAGCTGTCCGGTGACGGAGTATCCCACACTACGTTGCATCGCTGCAAATAAGCAAGTACATCATCAGGCGAAGCAGGCATATTGCCTCCCCGGGTTTTAGTAGAAAGTAGTAACGCTAACAATATGGGAATCAGTATACCAGATTTCACGCCGGGCGTAGCCTCCCCACGCGACAGTTGTTGGTTGATACATTACCAGACGCCAGTGGCAAGCGTTTACACCTTCGCGAACCGTTTGCACCTTCCCTGCGTCGTGAAATAAGGGGTAATCGCAATGCATTTTGACAGCCTGTGACTACAGTGGTATACTGGTATCTGCAGGAGGAAGGTGTTGCCTGATGCCCTTATGTGAGCCGGTGCCGGGCGTATTGAAAGAAAAAGTCGGAGAAGAGCAGATACGCCTGAGTGCCTATACCGACATCGGCGCAGATGGTCTATTTGGTGTCCGCTGGCTTGTTGTCACGGAGGATTGCGTACAGGTTTACTCGCCTCCGCCGGGGTGGGTTCCACCGGTGCTGGGCGACGGACTGAACACCGCTATCGAGCCTCCCGGTGTTCAATGCGACATTGACCTGCCCCTGAGCTGCATCTCCGACGCCGCCACTGAGAGCCTGGTAGGTTGCGGCGCCCTCATGGTTACTCGCGACGGTAAGCCTTTGGAGTTGCTACGGTATTCGAACGCGCGCGCCGGCATCTTCGCCGAGGTCGCCCGCTACCTGTCCGCAGTGGCGAAACAGGAGCCTCCACCTGAACCGGTGGAGCAGAAGCCCACACACTGCCCCGTGTGTGGGTTCCGCTTGCCTGGCGATACGCAGGTCTGTCCGCGCTGCTCGCGCAAAGGGCGCGTAGTATGGCGGTTGCTGGCGTTCGCCAAGCCCTACAGGTGGCAGATTGTGTTGTCGGGAGTGTTGATGCTGGCAGGCACTGCCCTGGAGCTCGCGCCCCCCTACCTGACGAAGATTCTGGTGGACTCGGTGCTGGTACCGCGCCAGAACCTGCATCTGCTGGTGGTCATCCTGGCTGTACTGGCGTTAACGCGATTGGCGGGGGTAGCGCTATCGGTATGGCGAGGCAGGCTATCGGCATGGTTAGGGGCGAGGCTGGTGTTCGAAGTGAGGGCGAAACTGTTCCAGCACCTGCAATGGCTTTCCCTTTCCTTCTACGACAAGCGCCACACAGGCGCGATTATGTCGCGCATCACACAGGACACAGGCGCCCTGTACGACTTTCTGGTCGACGGAGTGAGCTCGTTGCTGGTTAACGTGCTGTTGCTGGTAGGTATTACGGTGATGCTCTTCTGGATGAACTGGAAGCTCGCCGCGCTCATTTTGCTCCCTACGCCGGTAGTGGTGCTGGTGACAATGTGGTTCTGGAAGACGGTACGCCGTGTATTCCACCAGTTCTGGCATCGGTGGTCGCGCCTGTCTGCTACACTCAACAGCACCCTGTCGGGTATTCGGGTGGTCAAGGCGTTCGCCAAGGAGAGCGATGAGATAGAACGCTTCCAGCGGCGCAACCGTGACTTGATGCACTCGGGCATGCAGGCGGAGATGATGTGGGCGACCTTCTTCCCTCTGCTCAACCTGCTCACCAGCATTGGCTTCTTCCTGGTGTGGGCGTTTGGCGGCTACGGCGTGGTGAAGGGCGAGGTGCAACTGGGCACGCTGGTAGCGTTTCTCGGCTATCTGGGCATGTTTTATGGTCCCCTGCAGATCCTTACCCGCGTGAGCCAATGGCTCACGCGTACCTTCACCGCCGCCGAGCGTGTATTTGAGATTCTGGATACCGAGCCCGACGTAAAAGACGCCGAAGACGCTATACCGATGCCCGAAGTGCGCGGGGAAGTAGAGTTCCGTAACGTCACCTTCGGCTACGACAAGCACAAACCTGTACTCAAAAACATCAGCCTCCAGATCGAAGCGGGCGAAATGGTGGGGTTGGTAGGACACAGCGGCGCGGGCAAGTCTACTACCATCAACCTGCTGCTGCGCTTCTACGACCCTGATGAGGGTCAAATCCTGATAGATGGCGTGGACGTGCGCAAGATTCGTATGGAAGACCTGCGCAAGCACGTGGGCGTGGTATTGCAGGAACCCTTCCTGTTTCCCGGCACTGTCCGCGATAACATCGCCTACGCCAAACCCGACGCCACGCAGGAAGAGATTATTGCCGCCGCGAAAGCAGCTAACGCACACGACTTCATCCTGCGCTTCCCTGACGGCTACGACACGCAGGTTGGCGAGCGAGGTCAACGGCTATCAGGCGGCGAGCGGCAGCGTATCTCCATCGCCCGCGCCATCCTGCACAACCCGCGCATCCTGATTCTGGACGAAGCCACCTCTCAGGTAGACACGGAAACCGAACGCCAGATTCAGGAAGCCATCGCCCGACTGGTGCAGAACCGCACCACAGTGGCTATTGCGCACCGCTTATCCACCCTGCGCAACGCTCACCGCCTGGTAGTGCTCGAACAAGGGCAGATGGTAGAAATAGGCACGCATGACGAGTTGATGGCAAAAGAGGGCGTATACCACCGCCTCGTCACCCTGCAGAGCGAGATTAACAAGATACGGGCAGTCTGACGCAGGCGAGTTCCCGAAAATATTTTCTCCAAAATCCCTCCAAACCCCTTGACACCCCTATATCTTGTGTGATATAAATGGAAGTGCCCAATATCTGGGCAATACCCCATTGCCGGCAAGGGGGAGTTACAGCGTGAAGTGTCCATACTGCGGTCACCCCGAGGACAGGGTGCTCGACTCGCGTCCTGTACGTGATGGCGAGGCGATTAAGCGACGGCGTGAGTGCCTGGCGTGCGGTCGGCGGTTCACCACCTTCGAGGAGATTGAAGAGCTCAAGCTGATGGTGGTGAAAAACGATGGGCGTCGAGAGCCGTTTGACCGCAATAAAGTGCTGCGCGGCATGCAGGTCGCTTGCGAAAAGCGCCCTATCTCCATCGACGCCCTCGAGGAGATCGCGAACGATATCGAGCAGGTGCTCATCAATCGCGGAGACCGTGAGGTGAGATCATCCGAGATCGGCGAGCTGGTAATGGAGCGGCTGAAACAGCTGGACCAGGTAGCGTATGTGCGCTTCGCTTCCGTGTATCGCCAGTTCGAAGACGCCACGCAGTTCCGCGAGCTGGTGAACATGCTCACCCGCCAACGTCGACAACAACAGAAGTAGCAATCGTTGGCTCCTGCATAAACCGTTCATACTGAAGGAGGATTATTATTTCAATGGAACCGACGAGGGAACACTTCGAGCTGGAGATTGTTGAAGAGACTTCCCCGCCGGCGGAGGACGTAGCGACTACCGTTCACGAGAAAACCGCCCCCGGCTTGCGCTTCGAGCGGTATTTCACCCGTGCGGGGGTACATCCCTTCGACGAGGTACGCTGGGAACTACGCACTGCCTCTATCACCGGCGAACGGGGCGAGGTGATTTTCGAGCAGAAGGATGTGGAGGTGCCTGAGTTCTGGAGCCAGCTGGCAACGAACGTGGTGGCTTCCAAATACTTCCGGGGACAGCTCGGCAGTCCCCAGCGCGAGCGTAGCGTGCGCCAGCTGATCTCTCGTGTCGCTGATGCCATTGCCGACTGGGGGCGTAAGGACGGCTATTTCGCCACCGAAGAAGACGCCGACGCCTTCCATAAAGAACTGATTCACCTGCTGTTAACGCAGAAAGCTTCGTTCAACAGCCCTGTGTGGTTCAACGTAGGCGTGCCGGGCGAACGACCGCAAGCCAGCGCGTGCTTTATCAACTCCGTACAGGACAGTATGGAGAGCATCCTGGAGCTGGTAAAAACAGAGGGGATGCTCTTCAAGTACGGCTCCGGTACAGGCACGAACTTCTCGCGCTTGCGCTCTTCCCGCGAGCATCTGGCTGGAGGCGGCACAGCGTCGGGACCCGTCTCCTTCATGCGCGGCTACGACGCCTTCGCCGGCGTCATCAAAAGCGGCGGCAAAACGCGCCGCGCCGCGAAGATGGTCATCCTCAACGCTGACCACCCGGACATTCTGGCTTTCATCCGCAGCAAAGCGGAAGAAGAGAAGAAAGCGTGGGCGCTCATCGAGGCGGGCTACGACGGCAGCTTCAACGTGCCCGGCGGCGCGTACGACAGCGTGTCCTACCAGAACGCCAACCACTCAGTGCGCGTGTCCGACGCCTTTATGGAGGCGGCAGTGAAGGGGTTGCCCTGGCAGACGCGCTACATCACGACCGGCGAGGTCGCCGATACCTACAACGCGCGCGACCTACTGCGCGAAATCGCCGAAGCCACCTGGATTTGCGGCGACCCCGGCTTGCAATATGACGACACCATCAACAGATGGCATACTTGCAAAAACACTGACAGGATTTACGCCAGCAATCCGTGTTTCACGGGAGACAGCCTCGTTTACACCAGCAAGGGGCTGATACCTTTCCGCGACCTGATGTTGCGCGTCGCGCAAGGCGAGACCTTTCTGGTGTACACGCACAACCGAACCGCCCCCGAACCGCACGAGGGCGTTCGCCTGAGCTCTCCCTCGCAGTTCATGGTAACAGGGGTCAACGAGGTATGGCGTCTGCGGTTCTCTAACGGTATTGAGGTTCGCTGCACGCCAAACCACCGCTTCTTCACGCTGAACCGAGGCATGGTACGGGCGAACGAGCTCACTTCTGAGGACAGGGTGCTCGTTGTAGATAGCCCGTGCTTGCCTCTTGAGGCGTCATGGCGCGTGCCCGCTCCTTCCGACTACCTGCAGCTGCGAGCGAAGGGTGAGCGCTATGCTCATCTGAACCTGCCATCTGAGTGGTCAGAGCCATTCGTGGAGATGCTAGGGCACCTGACAGGTGACGGCTCGTTTGTGCCGTCTAGCTCAATGGTTATCCTCATCTACGGAAGCCCAGAAGACCAGGAATACCTGCTTCCCCGCCATCGTGCTGTGCTGGAAGCGTTAGGCTTGCACCCGAACCTCAGCAAGCAGCCGAATGGCGTCGTGCAAATGCGCGTGACCCGTAACGCTCTCAACCGCTTCTTGGAGGCGCTGGGGATGCGTCGCACCACTGCCTCAGAGAAGCGTGTACCGCAGGCTCTCTTCCAGGCGCCTCCAGAAGTGGTGGCGGCCTACCTGCGTGGACTGTTCAGTGCGGATGGCTGCGCCCACGAAGATGTGCGTAAGGGCACGCGGTATGTCGGTCTGGGTAGCAAGTCGCTCCGCCTGCTCCAGGACGTGCAGCAACTGCTGCTGATGTTCGGCATCCAGAGTCGAATCTACACGCAGCCTCCTAAAAAGAGCTCAGGCTTCCACTACACGTGCAAGCGCGACGGGCAACAGGTCGCGTATGAGTCCGGGGGAAACTCGTACGACTTGCGCATCACTGGTCCCTCCCTGCTACGGTTCGATGAGCACATCGGCTTCTCCGTACCCAGTAAGCAGAAAGCACTGGATCAGTGGATCGAGGAGCACGATTTCTACAACGTACAGGTGGAGGCTCACCTAGTAGAGCGCGTCCCTGAGGGATATGAGGTAACTTACAACCTGACCGAGCCTCTGCACAACACATACATCGTGAACGGGCTGGTGGTCTCCAACTGTTCGGAATTCGTCTTCCTCGACGATACAGCCTGTAATTTAGCCAGTTTGAACCTGATGGCGTTCCGCAAGCCTGAAGGCGAGTTCGACATCGAGGCATTCCGCCACGCCGTGCGCATCATGATTACCGCACAGGAGATTATCGTGGACAACGCGGCGTATCCCACCCCAAGGATTACCCAAAACAGCCACGACTACCGTCCGCTTGGGCTGGGCTACGCGAATCTGGGCGCACTGCTGATGGCGCGAGGACTGCCATACGATAGCGATGCGGGGCGCGCCTACGCCGCGGCGATTACCGCCATCATGACAGGCGAGGCGTACCGACAATCGGCGATTATCGCGCGTGACTGTGGTGGAGCGTTCCCCGGCTACGTCACGAACCGCAAGCCGATGCTGGACGTGATTCGAATGCACCGTGCGCACGTAGACCAGATTGAGGCGAAAGAGAGCTTGCCGCCCGACCTTTTGCACGCCGCGAAGGAATGCTGGAACGATGCGCTGTCGCTGGGCGAACAGTTCGGCTACCGTAACGCCCAGGTGACCGTGCTGGCTCCGACGGGCACTATCGCTTTCATGATGGACTGCGATACCACCGGCGTCGAGCCCGACATCGCGCTGGTGAAATACAAAACCCTTGTGGGCGGTGGGCTGATGAAGATAGTCAACCGCACCGTGCCGGAAGCGTTGCAGAGGCTGGGCTACTCGCAGGAGCAAGTGGAAGACATTATGGCGTACATCGAGCGCACCGATACCATCGAAGGCGCGCCGCATCTCAAGCCAGAACATCTGCCGGTGTTCGACTGCGCTTTCAAGCCCGCCAACGGGCAGCGCAGCATCCACTACATGGGGCATATCCGGATGATGGGCGCGGTACAACCCTTCCTGTCGGGCGCGATTTCCAAGACGGTAAACATGCCCAACGACGCCACCGTAGAAGACATCATGGAGGCGTACGTGGAGGCGTGGAAACTGGGCGTGAAAGCCATCGCTATCTACCGCGACGGCTCGAAGCGCACGCAACCGCTGAGTACGAAGAAGACCAGCGAGCAGCTGGAGAAACAACCCGTGCAGGAGGCGCGCCCCGTACGCCGCAAGCTGCCCGACGAGCGGCAGAGCATCACCCACAAATTCAGCGTGGGCGGACACGAGGGTTACATCACCGTCGGGCTTTACCCTGACGGCAAGCCCGGAGAGATTTTTATCACCATGAGCAAGGAAGGCTCGGTGGTATCGGGATTGATGGACAGCTTCGCCACCGCTATTTCGCTGGCGTTGCAGTACGGCGTGCCTCTGGAGACGCTGGTGAACAAGTTCGCGCACATGCGCTTCGAGCCATCGGGGGTGACTAACAACCCGCAAATCCGTTTCGCCAAGTCCATCATGGACTACATCTTCCGCTGGCTCGCGCTCAAGTTCCTGCCGCCAGAGCAGCAGCCCGCGGGCGAAGCGGCTTCTATCGAGAACCATACCGGACTGGCAGAGAAGGCGCCCGAGCCCGCGCGGACGCTGCGTGAAGCCGAACAGCTGGTCTTCCAGCTACAAGCCGACGCGCCGCCCTGTCCAGAATGCGGCTCCATCATGGTGCGTAATGGCGCATGTTACAAATGCCTGAACTGTGGTGCAACCTCAGGATGTTCTTGATAAACGGGCTGCCACACTGGTTGCGGGGGTAACAATACCCTCGCAACCCCCTTTTTCTTTCCGGGAGGTGCTTTATGTTTCGCGTGGTTGGAGTGGAAACGGGGGACCATCCGCGCAGAGAGTTTGTGGTCATTCGTAATCAATCCCTGCGCTACGAGAACCTGCGAGGCTGGGCAGTGACCGACGAAAGCTACTTCACTGCCGACCCGCGCATGGTGGCGGAACGACTGTATATCTTCCGCGAGGAGATAATGATAGAACCCGGCTCCTACGTTGCCCTCTGCACGGGTTCTGGAGCAAACCACTGGGCGCGCGCAGGCGACGGACGCAGTGTGTACGTGGTCTACTGGGGTAGGGAACGCCCTGTGTGGCGCGACAGCCAGCGCGTGATGCTGATACAGGTCGCGCACATCGCCCCGTCGACGATAATGCCTCAGCCAGCGCAAACCAGAGGATGACCCGCCTCCTGCCTATAATATAGAGCAGGAGGTCTGTGGATGGAAGCTTTGAAGGAGTGGGCGTTTAGTCTGGTAGAGACGTACGGGTTGTGGGGGCTGTTCGGGGTAGCGTTTATCGAATCCTCTTTCTTTCCTGTTCCTCCCGATGTGATCCTCATCGGCATCGTGCTGACTCCTCATGCACCGCATACCGCCTGGGTAGCCACCGTGTGTACGGTGGGCAGCGTGCTGGGCGCGATATTAGGCTGGGTTATCGGCGCGTACGGGGGCTATCCCTTGCTGCACCGCTGGTTCAGCGAGCAGAAAGTGCAGCGCGTGGAGCAGCTGTACAATCGCTACGGCGTGTACGCGGTGTTCGTAGCCGCTTTCACCCCTATTCCCTACAAGGTGTTCACCATTGCCAGCGGGGTGTTCCGCTTCAATATCGTTGCAATGCTTCTGGCGAGCATCGTGGGCAGGGGCGCACGCTTTTTCCTCGTCGCCTACCTCACACAGTGGTTCGGTAGAGAGGTGCTGAAGCGCTTAGACATAGCAATGGTGAGCCTGTTGGTACTCGTGCTGTTGTTCGGAGGTACCTACGCCTACTGGCGATACCGCCGACGAGAAGAGGCTCGTTCAGTGTAGCCTCCTGCCCGCCATGCTGAGCGCGGGCAAAGTATTCCAATACCGTCAAATCCGCGAACTTTTTCTCCTGCGCGTGCATCCAACTTCTGGAGTAGAAAAGAGGGTGGGCGAGGGTGGACGACGGAACATGTTGCGAACAGCATCGGCGACCGTTTCGCGAAGAGGATACT
>JANWYZ010000110.1 GCA_025054895.1 bacterium
TTTACCCGTTGCAGGAAGCGGGCGGCGGGGGCGCCGTCCAGCACGCGATGGTCAAAGGTGAGGCAGAGGTTCATCAGGTGACGCGCGACCACCTGCCCCTCGCGAATGGCGGGCTTTTCGGCGATGCGCCCCACGCCCAGAATACCCGTCTGCCCGGGTACCCGCACGGGGTTGAACAGCTCCACGTCGTAGGTACCCAGATTGGTCACCGTGAACGTGCCGCCAGACAGGTCGTCGGGGGTGCTTTTGCCTGTGCGGGCGCGCTCCGCCAGCTCTCGCACTTCGCGTGAAATCTCGCCTAATGTCTTGCGGTCGGCGTGTTTGACCACGGGAACCAGCAAGCCGTCCTCCACCGCTACCGCGACGCCGACGTTGATGTCAGGAAGCAGCAATACCTGGTCATCCTGCAGGGTGGAGTTCATCAGCGGAAAGTCGCGCAGGGCGCGCGCTACTGCTTTCACGATGAGGTCGGTGTAGGTGAGGCGGGTGCCGTACGCCTTCTCCACTTCTGGCAGCAGCTGCTCGCGCAGGCGCACACATTCGGTCATGTCCACCTCGATCACCAGCGTCACGGGCGGCGCGGAGAAGAAGCCTTTCACGACGTTCTCCGCCACCAGCTTGCGCAATCCAGCCAGCTTCACTACCTGCGCCTCCGCCGGAGTCGGAGCGGGCGTCGGTTGCGCCACAGGAGGCGTAGCGGCGCGCAACACATCCTCTTTAGTCACCCGTCCACCCACGCCAGTGCCTGCCACCGCCGCCACGTCCACGCCTGCCTCTGCCGCCACCTTCTCCGCCAATGGCGTCACGCGCGGCTTGGCAACCATCATCTCCTGCCACACGCTCTCCACGTCGCGCTCGAGGATGCGCCCCTGTGGTCCGGTGCCTCGTCCCGCCAGTGCGCTCAGGGGCACTCCTCTCTCCTGCGCCAGTCGGCGGGCGCGCGGGCTGATGAACAGACGTTCTTCGGCGATTGCGGTCGCAGCAGGTTGAGCAATCGGCGCAACCAGAACAGGCTCTTGCGTCTCTATGGGCGCGGCAGCAGGCTGTGCCTGGGTGCTTGCACCAGCGGTCAACAGGGCGGAGATGTCCTCATCGGGGGTCTTGCTGATAATGGCGATAGGCGCGTTAACGGGGACGGTTTCTCCTTCTGCTACCAGGATTTTGCGCAGGTAGCCCTCGAAGGTGGCGTCCACCTCTAAATTGGCTTTATCGGTCATCACCTCGGCGATGATGTCGCCTCGTCGAACGTAGTCTCCCTCCACTTTCAACCACTTGGTGATAGTGCCTTCCTCCATCGTCTGCCCCAGCATGGGCAGGTTAAAATACTCCGCCATCCTTTCCTCCTATTGCGCGCGGTATACTCGCAGGTGGTCGATGCCAAACCAGCCCGTGTCGCCCACAGGCAGGTTTTCCACCTCTACACGCAACTCTTTGACATCATGCAGCAAATACCCTGCTCGCCATTGCATGTTTACCCATTCGCCAGGGCGCAGAGCCACCGGCTGGGGAGGCCGATGCTCTTGCCCCTGGCTGTCTATCACTACCACCGCGGCGCGACAGGTCGTAGTCACTGATGCTGGCAGGAAGATGTCCAGCGCAAGCGTATCCCCGAAGCGTGACCAGTCACTGGATTCGGGAGAGAGATGGACAGTATGTGCAGGCTGGTAGTCCAGCGAGCGGCTCATCACCTTCAGCCAGTACGCGCCCTGACTTGCCCCGCCGCGCACGCGCTGTAGTACGGTAGAATCCTCCGCACCCCGCCAGTTGCCCGACGTGATTTCAAAATCGCTCAGCACATAGGTCGCCCCCACAGGTTTTGCACTCACTGGTGCGCTTTCGGCGGCGGAAACAGGCGTATTTTCCGGCTGGGAGAGCACACCCCATTCCGCCAGGTACCGTCGCCATTGCCCATCGTTGCCACTGAGAACCATCCAGGCTCCCACAGCGATCAGTATCACTGCAACCGACGCAGCGCCTGCCATCCATGCCCACCTGCCCTTGCGAGCGGGCGCGCTCACCTCCTCTGTGGGCGTGGTGATAACCGTCCGTTCTACGTCCAGCCTGGACGGTTGTGGGCGTGCATGGAAGATGTCGACCTCGCCCTGCGCCCCTGAAGTAAGCATCGCCAAGCCGAGGTCCTCCGCGAAAGCGCGGGCGGACTGGTAGCGTTTCGCTGGTTCCTTCTCCATTGCCTTGCGCAGCACGCGCTCCACCGCCGGCGAGACCTCTTCTGCAGGAGCAGGCTGTTCATAGATAATCTTGTGCATGACGGCAGTGATGGTGCTGGCGTCGAAAGGTTTGCATCCGGTAAGCAGTTCGTAGGTGGTCACCCCCAGCGAGAATACGTCTGAGCGACCGTCTATCTCGTCGCCTACAATCTGTTCTGGCGACATGTAAGCGGGCGAACCCACCATAATCCCTGCCTGCGTGCGCACCAGGTCGTTCGCCAGCCGGGCGATACCGAAGTCGGTGAGCTTTACAATGCCGTCTTCCAGCAGGGCGATATTGTCGGGTTTTACGTCGCGATGGATGACCCCCCGTGCGTGCGCATAGTCCAGCGCGCTGGCGACCTGCTTGACGATGTTCAGCACGCGGTCGGGTGGGATTTTACCTTCTTCGTTCAGCACCTCGCGCGCGGTTTTGCCGTGCATGAACTCCATCGCGATATAGTGCATCCCGTTCGCGCTGCCTACTTCGTAGATGGTGACGATGTTGGGATGGGAGAGCTTGCCCGCCGAACGCGCCTCCCGCTCGAAGCGACGCACCATGTCCAGCCGCTCGCTTTCGCTGATAATCGAGGGCAGTACCAGCACTTTTAACGCGACGGTACGCCCGATAAGTTCGTCTTGCGCCTCATAGACGTGCGCCATACCTCCTACACCCAGCTGGCGCACGATGCGGTATTTGCCAATATGTGTACCTATCACGGGAACCTCACCACTTTCACTATGCCTCTACTCTTGCTCCGTCGCGGACGTCCGCTGCCCACCATTGAAATAATGGGCTACAAGGGGAGAAACCTGCCTTCGCAGGTTTCCTGCGTTCGGACTTCTTCTGCTCTTAGCCCACAATTTCAACCGTGGGATACCCCATCTTATTGTCGGTTGTTCCATCCTCGTTCTTCTTCACGCTGGCGATCTCGTTCCGCGATGGCTTCGCGCTTATCGTACAACTTCTTCCCGCGCACAATAGCGATTTCTACCTTCGCGTAGCCGCGCTTGAAATAGATTTTGAGAGGCACAATGGTCAGCCCTTTCATCTCCGCCTTGCCCATCAAGCGGTTAATCTCCCACTTGTGCAGGAGCAGCTTGCGAGGGCGCACCGGGTCGGGGTTGTAGCGGTTGCCGTGCGAGTAGGGGCTGATATGCAGGTTGTATAGCCATACCTCCCCATCCTGCACCTTGCAGTACGCATCTTGCAGGTTCACCCTGCCTGCACGGATGGATTTCACCTCTGCTCCTACCAGCGCGATGCCCGCCTCGAAGGTTTCTAATATCTCGTAGTCGTGGTAGGCTCGACGGTTTACTAAAACTACCCTATCGCCGGATTCTTTGCTTTGCTGTGCTTTCTGTTTCGCCATAGCACCCTTATTATAGTCCAACCCCTTGCTCACAAGCAACCAGTCGGTCCCGTGCGCTTCTGCAGTATAATAATCCTGTTATGTCCAATCCAACGCCCGAACGGAACATGACGAGGCTATACACGCTGAGCGCGTGGTTGCTGCGCGCGGGCAACGCGGTGAGTATTGTACTGCTGGTTCTGGGTATAGCGCTTCTGCTCTGGCGGAGCGACCACGCGCTACACAGTTCTCGCTCCTTGTTATCGGCGTGGCGTAGCGTGATGCGCGGGGAGCCGGCAGGGTTCATGGAAGCAGGATTGCAGATGGTCGTTTTATCTCCGATGATCCTGTCACTGGCGATATGCCTCTACGCGCTGGTGCACAAGCAACGTTCCCTGTTGATATCATCGTTGCTGGTTGTTGGAGGGTTGGCGCTGGGACTATGGATAGGTATCGCGTGGTAAGTTTGACCTCATACGCGAAGGTCAATTTGACGCTGGATGTGCGGGAACGCTTGCCCAGCGGCTACCACTTGCTTCAGTCGGTGATGCAACAGATCAGCCTGGCAGATGAGGTGGTCGTGCGGTTGTGTCACGAGGAGGGTATTCGTGTCGATTGCACCGACCCCGCTATTGCGTGCGACCGGACAAACCTCGCTTGGCGGGCTGCTGAAGAGTTCTATAATCGTCTGGGAGAATCGCCGCGGGTGCATATCACGCTACACAAACAGATTCCGGCACAGTCAGGACTGGGTGGCGGCAGTAGCAACGCAGCAACCACTCTACGCGCCCTGAATATCCTGTATGGGCAACCGCTCTCCGCCAGAGATTTGCGTTCGCTGGCGGTTTCCATTGGGTCAGATGTGCCGTTTTTCCTGCCTGGAGGCACTGCGCTGGTGGAGGGTATCGGCGAGGTAGTTACTCCTCTGCCCGTGCCTGCCAGTTGCCCGCTGGTGGTAGCGGTTCCATCGGCAGGTGTTTCCACCCGGTGGGCATATCAACGTATAGATGGAGAGCGTGCTCTCGCGGCGGAAGGGGAGTTACCCGCGCCGCGCACGCCAGCAATGGTAAACGCCCTGCGTTCTGGGCTGAACTGGTTGCCTCTATTGCACAACGACTTTGAAGAAGTGGTGCTGCCCGAATACCCCGAGATACAGCGCGTGAAACTGCTGATGATGTCCTCAGGGGCGGAGGCGGCGCTACTATGCGGAAGTGGCTGTGGCGTGATGGGGGTGTATGCCGACGAGGCGGCGGCGCACCGCGCGCTGCTAAGGCTTCGGCGTGCAGGTATCCGCGCGTGGCTGTGCACTTTCTGTTGGCGATGACATGGACAGGGATGTCCATGCTACGGTACAAAAAGCGGGGGCACGCCCGAAGGCGTACCCCCGTGCGGGCGGGAGGGGTCAGGCTGCTTTGGGCTGGGGTTTGCGGGCTAAGACCTCAAACTTGGGCTTGTAGTCGGGACACTTGTACGACTTGGAGTACTCTTTCGGGTTCTCCGCCTCGCTGACGAAGACCTGCGCTCCCGTTACGCCACACCGCTCGTAGGTGCGATCGTAGTTGCCGCAGTCGTAGCACCGGCGTAACACTGTCCAGCACACGCTGCACCGCAGGCTTCCGATGAGTTCCACGCGCCCGCACAACGGACAGTGGATGTACACTTCGCGGAAGCCGTACTCCTTGTTTTGCAGGGCGGTACGCACGCGCTGGTTAAACTGTTCCATTTCGTGTTGCAGCTCTCCGGTGGTCGCCAGCAGCTGGTTCATCTGTTGCGTGTTGATGTACTCAATTATACGGTCATCCAGCAGGTCGGACACGGTAGAGCATGCCTTCTGCAGGTTCTTCAGGTGCTGTTCGGCGGTCTGCGGTTTGTAGGGCCGTTGCCGCTCGCGGTGCGCACCGAGATGCTTCAGCATCTCTTCGGTAACGTGCAAGGGCACGCGCAGGAAAGCCTCTTTCTTATGAGGATATTCCTGGATGGCGTTGACGATTTTCTCCAGGTCGCCGATAGAGAGTTTTTCGCTGCGCACCTTCTCTACCAGGCGTAGCTGCGTGCTGACCTCCTTGTTCAGGGGCAGCAATGCGCGAGCATGTCCTTCTGTGAAGGCGCCGCCGTTGCCGTTTGCCGAGGGAGGCTTCATCAGCTCCTGCTGAATCACCTGCGGCAGTTCCAGCAGCTCCAGATGCCGACGCAGGGTGCTTTCGCTCACCCCCAGCGTGCGCGCTACCTGCTCCCAGCTCATCATGGTCAACAGCTTCTGAATCGCCTGCGCCCGCTCGATGGGGTTCAGGTCCTCGCGCTGGAAGTTCTCCAGCAGTGCGTCGGCGGCAGCTTCCTCATCACTCAGCTCGCGAATGATAGCGGGGATTTCAGTCAGCCCAGCCATCTGCGCTGCACGGTAGCGGCGTTCGCCCATTACAATTTCGTAACGCCCATCCGCTATCGGGCGCACAACGATAGGCTCCAGCACGCCGCGCTCTTTGATGGACTGTGCCAGTTCCTGCAGGCTTTCCTCGTAGAAAGTCTGGCGTGGTTGATTCTTACCGGCGACTATCTTTTCCAGCGGTATCATCTGCATGTCGGGCATTTCAGGAAGTCCCTCCCTGTATCTCTTCACAGATTCCTTTCCACACCCTCGTAGCGCCCAACCCAGTATGTTTGCGGTTTTCCGCCGCAAGTCCCTCTGCTCTGCGCGGGGATAAACCGATAATAGGTTCAGAAGAATGCGAGGCGATGCGCATGGAGCGACACAGCCCGTTCGATACCCTGCTCGTTTGCGGGGTGCTTGTTGTGCAATGGCGCGGTGCGGTGAACCGTATGGCGTTGCAGCACTGCCAGCAGATACTGCAAGCGCTGGCACGTACGGGATACCGCGAGGTCGTGCTGGACCTGCGGCAGGCGATAGTAGAAGCTCCGCGTGAATGGCAACGCTTGCTGGGCGATATGGAGAAGGTGTTGCCCTTGCGTGTACGGGTGGAACTGGTGCTGCCAGCCGATAGCCCGCCTGTGCGCCATTCGGGGAGAATACGGGTCGCGCCATCTATGGCTCTTGCACTGAGCCATATTACCCGATTGCCGGTCGCCAGCTTGCAGGCGACGATGACTACCCACGTGCGCTGGCAAGAAGTCAGGGATGAGGAGTGAGATGCATGGAGCAAAAACAACCGACCGACCTGAAAGTGGTGCGAATTATCGACCCCTCACTATGTGTGGAGTGTCGTTTTGCATATATTGCAACCGTAGAGCTCATGGACGGCAGTCTCAAAGAGATGCTTTACTGTCGTCGATTAGACTGCGACAATTGGGATTACGCGGAGTGGGAGGAGGAAGAATGGAAAGCATTGTGGGGGGAAGAAGCGGCATAGTGCAAGGCGCCATTAACAGTGGACAAAGCACCCTTTCTGCAGCAACAGCGCGCCTGCTTGACGAGCTCAAGCAGGCTTCGGCGGAGCAAACGCTGCTCACTCTGGCGGCGCTGGAATATTATGAACGCTGCTTACTGGATGCTTTGCTGCCAGGCGAAAAGCCTGCGCCGAGAGCCGCACGGTGTTAGTACCTGCCAGTGCCCCGTTGCTGGCATCATAGCCATGATGGTAGGAGACGCTTCCGTCTCTGCAGCGGTGCTGTGAAAGCGCTGCGTATCTTCTAACGGGCTTGTATTTGCCTTACGACCTGCAATACCTTCCCCACAGGGTCTGCATCTGCAGTCACCGAACGCCCGATAACCAGATAGTCCGCTCCCCGTTTGACTGCCTCAGAGGGGGTTGCAATACGTCGCTGGTCTCCCGCACTGTCTCCTGCCAGCCGGATGCCCGGCGTGACTATCAGCAGTTCCCTGCCCAGCCTCCTGCGCAGTGTTTTCGCCTCTTGCGCCGATGCGACCACACCATTGAAGCCGGCTTCTTTCGCCAGGGTTGCCAGATGTATTACCTGTTTTGCCGCTCCACGCCGTGTGCCCACCTGCTCACGCAGTTCTTGTGAGGAGAGGCTGGTCAACACGGTAACCGCCACCAGCAGGGGAGGGTTGGACACGGCGTGCGCCGCCTCCGCTGCTGCTTCCATCATGGCGCGTCCCCCTGAGGCGTGCACGTTCACCATCCACACGCCCATACGTGCGATGGCACGTACCGCCCGCGCCACCGTGTTGGGGATGTCGTGCAGCTTGGCGTCGTAGAAGATGCGCTCTGCTCCTGCCTCCCGCAAGCGGTCAAAGACGCCGAACCCCGCCGCATGTACCAGCTCTAGCCCCACCTTAAACCCACCCACATGGGGCGCGAGCATTCGTACCCAGGCCACCGCCTGTTCGGCGTCGGAAGTATCCAGCGCGATCAGAACTCGCTCTCGGGCTTGCATCGTTGCACCGTGCCCACAATGTGCTTCACGTCCTTCTCGCCCTGCTCGCGCAGATATTGCTCGATACCCTCCAGCACCTCGATGCTGGCGCGTGGGTTCACGTAGTTTGCGGTACCTACCGCTATCGCTGACGCTCCTGCCAGCAGGAACTCCACCGCATCGGTTGCGTTCATAATACCACCCATGCCGATAATGGGCACGTTTACCGCCTGTGCCACCTGCCACACCATGTACAGCGCAAGAGGCTTAATCGCCGGTCCCGATAGCCCCCCCGTGATGTTCGCCAGTTTGAAACGGCGCGTTTTGGCGTCGATGGCTGTGCCGACAAAGGTGTTAACCAGGCTCAGGATGTCTGCTCCCCCGTCTACCGCCGCCCGGGCGTTCACCGTGATGTCGGTGACGTTCGGGGAGAGCTTTACAATCAACGGCAGGCGCGTGCGTTTGCGCACTCTGGAGACCACCTCGCGCGTGGCTTCGGGGTCTACTCCGAAGTGGATGCCGCCTTTCTCCTGATTAGGGCAGGAAATGTTCATCTCCAGCGCGTGCACTCCATGCACTCCATCCAGTCGCTCCGCAAGCTGTTCGAACTCCTCGTAGGAGTCGCCCGCGATATTGACAATGACTGCGCATCGGTACTGGCGCAAGAAGGGAAGCTTCTCGTGGATGAACGCCTCCACGCCCACATTTTGCAAGCCGATAGAATTCAAGCATCCTGCCGCGGTCTCCACCATACGGGGCATGGGGTTGCCTGCACGAGGACGCAGTGTTGTGCCCTTCACCATAATACCGCCCAGACGGTTCAGGTCTACCAGGTCGGCGTACTCGCTGCCGTAACCAAACGTGCCCGAAGCCACCAGCACGGGGTTCTGCAAGTATAGCGGTCCCAGCTGTACCTCCATCCGTACTTTGCTCATTCCCACACCACCTCTGTTGCGTCAAAGATGGGACCGTCCACGCACGCCCGCTTATAGTCCACACCGTCCGTCGTGCGCACCTTCACTGCGCAACCCAAACACACTCCCAGCCCGCACGGCATCAGCGTCTCCATAGACACCTGGCAGGGTATCCCGTGTTTACGCGCAAACTTCGCCACCGCCTCTAACATCGCGGTTGGCCCGCAGGTATACACCTGGCACCGTTTGTCAGGCAATTCGCCTTGCTGGCGCAAGTCCTTTAGCACATCGGTCACTTTTCCTTTCGCCCCCATACTGCCGTCTTCCGTAACCGCCCACAGATGCACGCCCAGCTCGGCAAAGTGCTCCTGGCATACCAGCAGGTCATGCCGCCGCGCTCCATTCACCACCACTATTTTTTCACGTGGTACGTCCATCTGCACCAGTTCTTCCGCCAGAAGGTACAGCGGAGGTGCGCCCACTCCGCCTGCCACCAGCAGGTGGGCGGTCTCGTTCGCGGGCTGCGCAACCAAAAAGCGGTTGCCCAGCGGCCCCACCACGAAGACGCTTTCCCCGGGTCTCTTGTCAGCAAGCAGGCGGGTAAACGTGCCACGCGCCAGATAAACTACCGAGAAGTTGCCCCGTTCGGGGAATCTGCGGAACACGCTGAACGGTCGGCTGAACAGCGGCTCGTAGCCACTTTGCACACGCATCTGTACAAACTGCCCCGGTTGCGCGTACAGGGCGACCGTTGGGCAGTGGATTTCTATTTCAAACTGGCTGGTTGCTACCGGTCGGTTGGCGACCACCTCGCAATGCTCTGCGCAACGCATGAGACACCTCGTCTGCAATTTCCCTTTGCCGATTCAGTCTACCCCACGTCGAATCCTGCTGGACGTTTCTGTTAAACGCTGCCCATCGGCTCGGCAAGAGCCTCGTCTTCCAACCCCCGCTGTCGTTCTGAAGTCTATGTTGTTTGTCAAGGGGAAGCACTCACGCGCTTTACTACGAGTGAAGAATGCGTCGTGCGCACTGTCAGGCTGGTAGTAGCGCACGGTCAGTGCGCCCTTACCATTCTGAGCAAAGCGAAAAATCTCGGCTTGACGACATTCTGAGATGCTTCGCTAACGCTCAGCATGACAGAGAGGGCTCGGACAGAGCCTCGCCTTCCAATCCGAGTATCACTCTGAGCAAAGCGAAGAATCTCGGAGATGCTTCGCCTCCGGCTCAGCATGACAAGAAAAGAGCGAGATGCTTCGCCTGCGCTCAGCAGGACAGC
>JANWYZ010000111.1 GCA_025054895.1 bacterium
CACCGATTACTTCGATAGAGCGCAGCACGGCATTAATCGTCTTCTTATCGGCGATAAACTGCTCGTAGGTTATTCCCTCTGTAAACTCTTGGGTCTCCTGCATACTTTGTAGAATGTCCCTGAGGTAGAGCGATATCTTGCGCGTCATACGGGGATCGCCTCAGCAAGGATGGGTTCGCGCAGCTCCTCCCTCACTGCACGGTACGGCACGAGGTCGACTTTTATTCCCAACAATTCTTCCAGGTAAATCTCCGCGCCTACCAGTTCAAACAGACTAATCGGGCGCACAATGTCTACAAGCACGTCGAGGTCACTGTCAGGGCGTTGTTCTCCACGCACATAAGAGCCAAATATCCCAGCTGCCGCAACGCCATACCGTTCGCGTAGCTCCGGTTGGTGCTGGCGGATAATTGCACGTATCTCCTCAAGAGTCCTCATGTTTGCTCACTAAGTTTCCTCTTTCGCCTGGCGTGCTTCATCTCCTGCTTTCAGCTGCCATCCTTATTGCGCTCTGTTTCGCACCAGCACCCTTCTGCGCACCAGAGCCACTTCTCGCCCGTCCCTGTCTACTGCTCGCGCTTCCAGCACGTACTCGCCATCGGCAACCTGCGTGCTGTCCCACCGGAAGATAGTAGGGAGCACGTTCGATGTGCCAACAGGATAGCCGTCCACTGCGAAGAAGACAAATTGCACTGTCTCGGCGTAACGGGCGGTTACCTCCAGGTTCAACGTGCCGTTGACGACGGGTAGATTGTCTTTCTGAGCACGCTGTACACTGCGTTGCGCGGCATCCTGTGCTTCTTTGGACAGGGCAGCAGCTACCGCATCGCGTACTGCTTGCGCTTGCGCCTCGTTCGCCGTCATCACCTGCAACACCCACACATCGCCCACACGATAACGGTATCCAGGCGGCAGAGAGTATGCCATGCGCCCTTCTTGATACAGCAAACGCGCGGAGACGCCCTGTCCCCAATCGCGGAAGAGCACCGAGTCGGCGGGGATGTCTGTGCGCAGGGCGGTGGGTGATTGGACACCCGCCGCTACCAGTCCAGCGCTCTGGGTTTCATTGTGTTGTACCACCCAGCTTCCCTTAGCCTTGAGAGCGGCGGTACGCGCCTCAAGCCCCGCAGAGGGGGCGAGACGTTGGGGCAAAGCGACGACGCGCCCGATGGTCGTGAAGTGCGCTCCGCCGTCCACACTGAGACTTACCGTGCCCCCCGGCAGCAGTACAATACGCGCCCGAAACGCCTCGACCTGCGCAAGCGAGGGTAGCGCGACGAGGAGGAGCAGGAGGCTGGCTACAGCCCGCACGACAAACCAGACCCCCTCCCCCTGCTCCCCTTCCCTACAAAGGAAGGAAGAACAGCTGCTCTCCCCGCGTTGGCGAGGGGTTGGGAAAGAGGCGTAACGCAACAAACCACTCATCGAGCAGTTGAGGATACCACCGGTTCGGCGCGTTTTGCGGCTTCGGTGACCTCAATCATGCGGTCCAGCGCCACGCGCGCCCAGTGTGCGATGTTCTCGGGTACCTTAACCTGATTCACCACGTTGCCCTGCGCCAGGTTCTCCATCGCCCAACACAGGTAGGACGGATGAATGCGATACATGGTGGAGCAGGGACACACGATGGGGTCCAGGCACATCACGAACTTATCAGGATGCTCCGCCGCGAGGCGGTGCACCAGGTTAATCTCCGTACCTACCGCCCACTTGCTGCCTGGTGGCGACTCGCGAATGACTCTCACGATGTATTCGGTCGAGCCATCGCAGTCCGCCGCCTCTACCACCTCACGCCTGCATTCGGGATGCACTACTACCTTGATACCCGGGTACATCTTACGGGCGGCTTCGATCTGCGCCACCGTAAAGCGCATGTGCACGGAACAGTGCCCTTTCCACAGAATCAGTTTGGCGCGATGCAGAGCCTCTTCCGTGTTGCCGCCGAGCGGTAGTTCAGGGTTCCATACCACCATTTCGGCGTCGGGACGGATGCCCATCTTGATGCCCGTATTGCGTCCCAGATGCTGGTCAGGGAAGAAGAGCACGCGCTCGCCTCGCTCGAACGCCCAGGTGAGGATAGCCCTCGCGTTGGACGAGGTACACACGATGCCACCGCGTTCTCCGCAAAAGGCTTTGAGATTCGCTGCGGAGTTCATGTAGGTCACTGGCACGATGCTCTCCGGGGGGAAGAGGCTGGTGAGCTCGCGCCAGCAGGCGCGTACCTGATAGATGTTCGCCATATCCGCCATCGAACAGCCTGCGGACATGTTCGGCAGAATGACCTTCTGGTGGTCGGGGGTAAGGATGTCGGCGGTTTCCGCCATGAAGTGCACGCCGCAGAAAACAATAAACTCCGCCTCGGGGTGGCGGGTAGCGTCGCGCGCAAGCTTATAGCTGTCGCCTCGGTAGTCGGCGTGCTGAATAATCTCGTCACGCTGGTAGTGGTGCCCCAGAATCACCACGCGCTCGCCCAGCAACCCTTTTGCCCGGCGAATGCGCTCATGCGTTTGCTCGTCGGAAAGCTGGGAATACTCCGGTGGTAATGGAGCCTGCACCATTTTACGCTATCCTTTCTATGCTGTGCGTCAGTCCCGGTTACACGGGACGGGGATGTTGACACACAGCAAACGCTGTGGTATGTTGTGTTCTTAGTATACCGGATGAGCGAGCGAGGATGCAACCGCACTCGGGAAGCACTTTACAGAGGCAACGCATCTAAACGGACGGCTCATGGATATTGAGTCTGCCGTGAAAGGATGTTCTCCCGTCGCTCTTCAGCAAGGGGATTGAGGTCTCGCATACGATTTCGGCGAAAACAGGAGGTTTGCCATGCCAGAGGAAACACCCGAACAGAGGGAACAACGTCTGAAATGGTTCCGCGAAGCGCGATTCGGCATGTTCATCCACTGGGGGCTGTACTCGCAGCTGGGCAGGCACGAATGGGTGATGAACCGTGAGCGCATCCCGCTCCAAGAGTACGAGAAGCTGGCGGATACCTGGAAGCCCAAGCCTTACCCTGCCCGCTGGTGGGCGAGGCTGGCAAAGCTGGCAGGCATGCGCTATATGGTGATGACTACCAAGCACCATGAAGGTTTCTGCTTGTTCGACACGCAGTACACCAACTACAACGCAGTGAAGCGCGGCCCGGGGCGCGATCTGGTAGCGGAGTTCGTGGAAGCTGCCCGTGCCGAGGGGCTAAAAGTAGGCTTCTACTACTCGCTCATGGACTGGCATCATCCTGACGGAGCACGTTGCAAATACGATGAAGCCGCCCGCAAGCGGTTTGTGGAGTTCACACATGGCATCGTGCGCGAGCTGATGACCAACTACGGTAAAATCGACATTATGTGGTACGACGTGAACTGGCCGCTGACTCCCGAAGAGTGGGAAGCGGAGAAGATGAACCGCATGGTGCGGGAACTACAGCCGCATATCGTCATCAACAACCGCTCAGGTCTGCCAGAGGACTTCGGCACGCCGGAACAGCACATCACCCCCGAAAAGGGCGGACGCATGTGGGAAGCCTGCATGACCTTCAACGAAAGCTGGGGTTACACACCAATAGACAACCGCTGGAAAGACGCCTGGCAGATTGTCGGGATGCTCCGGCAGGTGGCGGCAGGCGGCGGCAACCTGCTGCTGAACATCGGTCCCGCTCCCGACGGCAGTGTGCCCGAGCCGTGCGAACAGGAGCTGTTGAAGGTGGGCAGGTGGCTGCAGGAGTACGGACCCTCCGTATACGACGCCACCGACCCCATGCAGCAGGAGTGGATGATTACCGGCGCGTTCACCCGCAAGGGACAGACGCTGTATTACCATTGCAACCGCTGGCCTGGCAGCGAGCTGGCAATAGGCGGTCTGCAGTGTAAGGTGCTTCGCGCTCGGCTGATGAACGGTCGCGAGTTGGCGTTCACGCAAACGGAAAACCGCCTGGTGCTGCACGGCTTGCCCGAAACCTCTCCCAACCCGATATGCACAGTGATTGAGATGGAGGTAGAAGGCGAGCCCAAGCAGGTATTGGGGGCGGGGTACGTGTTGCTATAGCAACAGGGTTGCTCTGTTGTTGGGGTTCTCTGGGTCGCGACGGAGCGCGACCCTCCAGATTTGGGTGGATTGGTCGCGACGGAGCGCGACCCTCCAGTACTGTCATGCTGAGCGCAAGCGAAGCATCTCTACCTGCAGTTGTCATGCCGAGCGGGGACGAAGCATCTGCGAGATTCTTCGCTGACGCTCAGAATGACAAACAGGGTTTGGAGGGCGAGGCTCCTGCCGAGCCGTCCGGTTTAATCGGTCGCGACGGAGCGCGACCCTCCAATGTGGTCATAATGACAGAAGAAGAGCCTCTCTCTGCTGTCGTTCTGGGTTGTGAACAGCGACCGTTTCTCTGAGAGCCACCGCTCACATGGTGGGCTATGGGGCGGAAAACCTGTCTGCACAGGTCGCCTGACACGGCGACGGCTTGCGTCATTTGGTGCTGGATGAGCTTTTCCTGGGACGCTGGCGTCGAGCCGACGCACGGCGGCGCGTGGTACGGTGCGTGCGCGCTGGGTCAGGTAAAGGATACCTGGCGCGCACCCAGATAATAAGCACCACGCACGCAGCGATAAACGCCAGCGCCCACCACGTTGCCGAGGTCACAGCGCCACCGCCCCCTTGACCGCCTTACGGCACGCCTCGATACGTCCCGTCACCTCTTTCTCGTCCCAGTCGGGATGGAGAGAAAGGAACACGGTACGCCGCAGGATGTCCAGTGTGCGCGGGCACATATCGGGCGTGTAATCGGTGCGCAACCGCTGATTGCGCGGATGGTTGAACGGGTTCATATCGGGATGATGCATCACGCGCTTCTTCAGCAGAGGCTCCCAGTTGGAATAGACATGTTTTCCGCTATCGATGGGCAGCCACCCTTTGACCTGCGCCGCGAAATCGCGCGCCTCCGCCTCCGAATCGAACTGGAACGCCACTACCACCCCACAGTCCCCTTCAGGGTCGTTGTTGGGAGCGAAACGCAAGCCGGGCACGTCTTCCAATTCCTGTTCAAAGCGCTTGCGGATGCGGCGCAGGTCGTTCAGGATGCCGTCCAGTCGGCGCAACTGCACACGCAGTATCGCGCCCATCACCTCGTCCGCCCTCAGCTGCACGCCCACGAAGATAGGAATATCCAGCTCTTTGGCGTAGGGGCGAAACGTCGCGCCGCCATCGTGAAACACGAGGGCACGCTCGTACAGCGTGCGGTCGTTGGTGGTCAACGCGCCGCCCTCTCCGCAGGAGATTATCTTGAAGTAGTTGAAGCTGAACGCGCCCGCGTTGCCCCAGCTGCCCAACCTCTTGCCGCCGTAGCTGCCCCCATCCGCCTGACAGCAGTCTTCCAGCACCATCAGGTCATGCTCCCGAGCAATCTCCAGCAGCGCGCGCATGTTGGCAGGGCGTCCCACCATGTGTACCGGAATGATTGCCCGCGTGTTAGGGGTGATTTTGCGGCGCACGTCTTCGGGGTCAAGCGCGAGCGTTTCGTCCACCTCAACGAGGACCGGTATCGCCCCCACCGCCAGTACGCTGGTAGCGGTAGCCATCCACGTATAGCCGGGCACAATCATCTCATCACCCGGTCCGATACCCATACCCACCAGCCCACAGATGAGCGCGGCGGTACCTCCTCCTACCATACACAGCGCGTACTCCGTGCCGATGGTTTGCGCCCATTCGCGCTCAAACTGGTCTACCTCGTGCAAATGCCCTTCTACACCCTCGCCCACGCGAAACAGGTGTCCGCTCAGCAGCACCTTACGTACCTCTTCCACTTCCTCTTCGCCGATACGATACATCCGACTCCCCTCCTTTTGAGACAAAGCCAGCGCAAAAGCCCTGAAGGGTTACGTTTCGCCGTGACCTTTGCGGACGCGACAGAACGCGTCCGTCCAACTGTTCAATCGCGTTGCAACCAGTGTGCAGCGCGCCCGAAACGCCTGCCACAAAAACAGGCTATCTGCTTGTCTATACCTCCAGTATGTCTGGTCCCTCTCCCCGAACCGCTCGTTCCAATTCACCGTTTGCCGCCAGTTCGCCCAGCGTAGCGAAATCGCCCAGCCTGTTCGCTCGCACATGCTCTATCACGGTGTCGATCAGGCGAAAGGCGTAATCGAGGTTGTCGCCCACGCCGTGCGTATGGGTTAGCAGCACCGCCACCTCGCTCTCCTGCGCGATACGGCTCGCGTCCTCTTTTGCGAGTGCGAGGAACTCCTGCTCCCTTTGCCATGCGCCGCGCCACGTGTACTCGTTCAGCACAGGCAGCTCCACCACATCGTTATACCAGCGAAAGGGCGTGTGGGGAATATCGTTTACCCATTTCTGCGCGATGACTCCACTACGGTGCGGCAAATGCTCGTAGCCAACACCGCTAATATACATGCAGGAGTGATAACGGATGCCCACCTGCCGTAGCGCCTCGAACATGGGCTTGGAGATGGCTCCGCAGGGCGCGCGGAAGACGGCCGGCTTCACTCCAAACCTCTCGTGAAAAATCGCCAGCCCCTCCTCGATACGCTGGCGCAGGTTCGGCACAGTGTAGCGCGGCATCAGCTCTTCGCGCCGTCGCTCAAACTCTTCGATGAAAGAGGGAGATATATCCGTAGCGGGCCAGTTGGGAGGACCAAACTCAAAACAGTCCTCGTGGGTCAAACCGTGCAGTTGCAGGTCGTGTCCTGCTTCTTGCGCCTCCTGCAGTGCGCTGAGCCACTCTTCACTCATGGGCTGTCCGCCCGGCTTGGGCACAACAAACAGGGTCATTCGCGCCCCGCGCGATTGCAGAAAGGCGCACACACGACGCATGGCTTCCACCATGTCCCTGCCGCCTGCGCCTGCGTCGTCCATCGTCCAGACGTACCAGGTTGCCACACCTTGCCTCCCGTCAGTTCTGACAAACAGTTCGCCTTCAGGTGGAAAAGCTCCTGTATTCGCTTGAACTCTTTCGCTCGTGCAACGTCTGTAGGTGTGGATACACCGGAAACGGGAGGAATCAGGGATGAGCAGAAGCGTGGCGATGCTGCTGGCGTTAACGAGCGTTCTGACGATATGGTCCGCTCAGCCCGCGCCGGCGCAGGCGCCCAGCAAGGGCGACAGACCGGGCGTAATCGCACAGCGTCGTCTGCATCGATGGAACGCTCTATCGAAGTGGTTACAGCTGAGCGACGAGCAAAAAGCAAACATAAAGAACATCGTGGGCAGCGCTCGAGAACAGGCGAGAAAGATTCGCACCGACACCACCCTCACGCCGGAGCAAAAGCGCCAGCAGCTGCAAGAACTGCGCCGCAATACCCGCCAGCAAATCGGTTCGGTGCTCACGCCCGAACAGCGCGAGAAGTTGCGCAATTTGTGGGCGTGGCGCTGGCGCCAGTGGCAAAGGTGGAAGGCGTATCGCTGGGGTAAAGCGAGCAGAAGTTTGCGCTGAATTCACCTCCTGCAGGGTGAAACAGGGACGGGGCTTGTGGTTGCAGGTCCCGTCCCCTCCCTAGAAGATGTTTACTTTCCTTGCTGTTGTTGCTGCAGCTCCTTTGCTACCTCGGGGTGATATTGTAGAAGCTGGTTGATAGCAATCGCTTTTGCTTGCGGGGGCATGCGCGGGTCATTCTGGATGCGCTGGATCTCCGCTTTAATGTCCTCGGAGGTAACCTTCCTGGGTGGCGGCTCCTTTGTGCGCTGGTACTGGAAGGCGAATACCAGCACCGCGATGATGATGAGCACCACCGCAATCAGTACCTTCTTGTTGTTGTCCATTTGCGCTTCTCTCCTCCTGCAGTAAGGGGCGGGGCGATACCAGCCCCGCCCCTATTATCGGCTTTACCAAACCGAAGGGCTAGTACGGATACCAGCCTTCCGATACCCACTGTGCGGGCAAGCCAACCGGTACGAAAATGTTGCGGTACCAGAGGATTTGTCCGCGTCCCATGGCTTTGGCATGCCCGTCGAAGAACACCACGTTGGCAGTACCCGTATGGCGGTAGCGCGGCATCATACCGCATCCAGCCCAGGTCGCGCTGCCGTCGCCGTCGTTCACCAGATCGCAGTCACGCTGCAGAGCACGCTCTGCACCGTCTCGCTGTGGCGGGCGACCAATCCAGTCTACCCAGTCCCACTCCCAGGTGCCGAAGTAGACCCATCCCCAGAAGGCGTCGTTCACGCCCTTTTCAGTAATCATCACTTTCTCAGCAGGGGTCTCCAGCGCGGAGATGGGAGTTACACGGTGGCGGGCATCGGTACCACCAACAGGCCAGTTCCAGTAATCGGCAAATACGTCATAGTGGCAACCGTATTTACCGCTCTGGTTGCGGTCCGGGAAAGAGGGACAGGCAAAGATTCCATGCGTGCCCCAGCTCTGCTCGACCCCCGTCGCAGGGTCGCGGTAGCGGTCGCCGTTCTTGATGTACGGCCATATCACGCTGTACCACGCCTGCTGTGGTACACCGGTGCGACCGCCGCCGTACTGGGACATGGGGAAAGTCTCGTCGTAATCCTGTACATACATCATTACGCCAAGACCAATCTGCTTCAGGTTGCTGAGGCAGGTTGTGCCCCGTGCCTTCTCTCGCGCCTGCGAGAAGACGGGGAACAGGATGGCTGCAAGAATGGCGATAATCGCTATCACCACTAGCAGCTCGATGAGCGTAAACGCTTTACGGTTCATACGATGCACCCTCCTTGTAGAGTGATGATGGTCTATATAGCGCCGTACGGAGTGTAGACAGCGCAGTGTATAAGGCAGTAATCTGCCTTGATACCTCGTTCAATACGCCTTTCGGCAGCCACCTCTTAATCGTTTAAGAGATACACTATGATTGTAACGCTGTTTCGTTGGTTTGTCAAGGGGATGTTAAGGGATTTTTACCTCTGACTCTGCAAAATCTCGTATTGCAACGGGCGCGGCAGGTTTGGGGGCAGGAACTGACGAGGGTGACGAGTATCTATTTTGTGTAATACCCACTGCTCACAGCGGAGGACTGCCATGAGAGTCGCATCAGGAATCTGCCCGTTGTTTGTACTGCTGTGCGCAACCACTGCGCAATCGCAGCTGACGCTTGCCACAGGGGGTAAAGCGCGACTACCTGTACTCATCCAGTACGGAGCCACCCAGACCGAACGCTACGCGGCTGAAGAGCTCGCCAACCATCTGCATCAGATGACGGGCGCACGCTTCGAGGTGCGCGAGGTGCACCCCGGTGAGATACCGCAGAACGGTATCATCGTCGGACCGGGGCACCTTGCCAGAGCGGTTTTTCCTGAAGTGAAACTGGACGATTTTGAAGGCGAACAGCTTACTATCCGCACGAAGGGCAACTACTTGCTGCTGGCGGGCGGACGCCCGCGCGGAACCCTTTACGCCGTGTATCGCTTCCTCAGCACACAGTGCGGGGTGCGCTGGTGGGCGCCGTGGGCAACGCATATCCCCAAAAAGAGCACCCTGCGCCTGCCTGCATTACACGTTGACGAAAAACCTGCCTTTGAGTATCGCGAGCCGTTCTGGTATCCCGCCTTCGATGGCGACTGGGCGGCAAGGAACTACTATAACGGACACGCCGCCCGACTGACTGACAAGCATGGTGGAAAGATTATTTACAAGGGTTTCGTGCATACCTTCTACCCTCTGGTGCCGCCCGAACAGTATTTCGAGAAGCATCCCGAGTGGTATAGTTTGATTGGGGGTAAGCGCACTTACCAGCATGCCCAACTCTGCTGTACTAACGCCGAACTGCGGCAGTTTCTGGTGGAGCGGGTACGCCAGTGGCTGAAAGAGTCTCCTGAGGCGACGATCATCTCTATCTCCCAGAACGACTGGGCAGGCGCTTGCGAGTGCAACGATTGCAAGGCGATAGACGAACGAGAAGGGACCCATGCGGGATCGGTGCTGGACATGGTGAACTATATCGCCGAGCGCCTGGAGGGAGAGTTTCCACACGTTGCGTTTGATACTCTGGCGTATCAATACACCCGCAAGCCTACGAAAACGCTGAAGCCCCGTCAGAACGTGATAGTGCGTTTGTGCTCCATCGAGTGCAATTTTGCCCAACCTCTGGAGCAT